>NZ_BAAJPG010000010.1:0-134754 GCF_057547025.1 Thermus sp. KWY1 | reverse complement strand
GGTAGTAGCCGTTCTTGCGTCCCCCGTGCTGGCGCAAGAAGGCTTCCCGGTCGGCGTCCAGGAGAATCTGCAAGACCTCGGTCACCGTCTGCCTCACCGCTTCCCTTAGCATCACCTGCAAGGTATCCTGGTCCACGGGGTACCTCCTTCCTAATCCTGGTACCCCCCTTTTATACACAAACCCCTACACATAATTCCTTACACGACCCAAGAGCCGCCAGAGGAGAAGAAAGGCTACGCCCCAGAAGAGCATCACCCAAACCCCCGGGAACAGATCCACCTTTTGCCCGGCCAGGAGGGCTGCGGGCAGGTAGACCAGGTAGGGGAAGGGGGTGAGGAGGGCTAGGGTCCTTAGGGGCTCGGGGAAGACCTCGAGGGGGGCGATGGTGCCGGAGAGGAAGAGGTAGAGGAGGAAGAAGACCTCTTCCACCGAAACCGCCCGCTCCGTGAAGAAGGTGAGCATGGCGGTGGTGTACTGCATCAGGTAGCGGAGCAGAAAGGCCAAAAGGGTGAAAAGGAGCCCCAGGAGGAAGGGGCCAGGTTCGGGCACAAAGCGGGCCTCGGGGAAGAGCCAGAAGAAGAGGAGGGTGAGGAGCACCACGAAGGGCAACCGGGCCAGGCGCTCGGCCACGTGGGCCGCCAGGTGGTCAAAAAAGGGGTCCAGGGGCCTTAAGAGCCGGAAGGAAAGCCGCCCTTCCACCACATCCCGCTCAAACTCCCACACCACCCAGACCACCGTGGCCTGGCGCACCAGGAAGACCATGAGGAAGTAACGGGCAAACTCCCCCGGGGACAGGGCAAACTCCCCGCCCCTGGCCGCCTCGGTCCAGACCCCGAGGAGGATCAGGGGCAAGGCCCCGGCCAGGGCCCAGAGGAAGAGCTCCGCCCGGTACTCCAGCATGTAGGCCAGGTAGACGGCGAGGAGGGTTTTGGCTTTCCTCATGCCTCCTCCAGGGCGGGGGTTTCGCTCAGCCCCGAAGGGGCGATCTTGTACACCCGGGCGATGACCTCTTCCAAAGGGGGTTCCCGCACCTCGAGGTCCTCCACGGGAAGGCTATTAAGGATCTCCGCCACCCTTTCCGTAAGCCTCTCCCGGGGCACCAGAAGCCGGGCCTTTAGGCCCTCGAGGTCCCTGACCTCCCCGAAGGCCAGGAAGGCCTCCCTGGGCAAGGGGTAGGCCAGGGTGAGCCCCACCTCCCGGTAGGGGGCGAAGCGTTCCAGAAGCCCTGCCAGGGGTCCATCGTAGAGGAGCCTTCCCTGGTGGATCACCAAGACCCGTTCCGCCAGGGCGGCGATGTCCGCCATGTAATGGCTGGTGAGGAGGACCGTGGCCCCGTAGCGCCGGTTGTACTCCCGGATGAACTCCCGCACCGCCACCTGGGCGTTCACGTCCAGGCCCAGGGTGGGCTCGTCCAGAAAGAGCACCTCCGGGCGGTGGAGAAGGGCCGCCAGAAGCTCGGCCTTCATCCTTTCCCCCAGGGAGAGCTTGCGCACGGGCTGGTGGAGCTTATTCGTTAGGGAAAGCATTTCCGAAAGCTCCGAAACCCGCTTCCGGAACTCCCCTTCGGGGATATCGTAGATGGCGGCGTTGAGGCGGAAGGTGTCCAGGGCAGGCAGGTCCCAGATGAGCTGCTGCTTGTTGCCCATCACCAGGGTGATCTTTTTCAAGAAGGCCTTTTCCCGCCGCCAGGGAATGTGTCCCGCCACCACCGCCTTACCCCGGGTGGGGTGGATCAGGCCGGTGAGCATCTTCAAGGTGGTGGTCTTACCCGCCCCGTTGGGGCCCAGAAAGCCCACCACCTCGCCCCTTGCGATTTGAAAGCTCACCCCTTCCACCGCCTTCACCGTGCGGTACTGGCGCAGGAGGAAGTGGCGCAGGGTGGCGAGGAGGCTTTCCTCCTTCAGGGCCACCCGGTAGTGCTTGGTGAGGTCCTGGGCAAGGATGATGGGTTCCGCCGACACCCCTATAGTCTACCCTGTGGTCTAATGTTTCCTGTGCGGTACCTGAGGGTTTTCCTGCTTTTCCTTCGCCTCAGCCTGGCGGCGGAGATGGAGTACCGGCTCAACTTCCTCCTGGGCCTTCTCTCCTCGGCCCTGACCCTTCTTGGGGCCCTGTTCGGTCTGGTGCTCCTCTACCAAGGAGGGTACCGGCCCGGAGGGTGGGCCTGGGAGGAGGCGCTTTTGGTCCTGGCGGCTTTCACCCTCCTGCAGGGCCTGGGGAGCACCCTTTTCGCCCCCAACCTCAACAAGATCGTGGAGCACGTGCAGCAGGGGACCTTGGACTTCGTGCTCCTCAAGCCCCTGGACCCCCAGTTCTGGCTTTCCCTGAGGGTCTTCTCCCCCTGGGGCCTGGGGGACTTCCTCCTGGGGGTGGGCCTCCTCCTCTACGCCGGGGAGCGGCTGGGGCTTTCCCTGGCAGACTACCTCCTCTTCGCCCTCTACTGGGCCCTGGGGGGGGTGATGCTCTACAGCCTCTGGTTCCTCCTGGCCACCACCAGCATCTGGTTCGTGAAGATCTACAACGTCACCGAGGTGCTCCGGGGCCTCCTCGAGGCCGGCCGCTTCCCCGCCTCCAGTTACCCCGCTTTGTACCGGGCCTTCTTCACCTTCGTGGTCCCCGTGGCCTTCCTCACCACGGTGCCGGCCGAGGCCGCCTTGGGCCGGGCCGGGCTACCCCTTTGGGCGGGGGGGCTGGCCCTAGGCCTTTTCCTCCTGGCCCGGGGCTTTTTCCGCCTGGCCCTGAGGAGCTACACCTCGGCAAGCAGCTGAGCGCCTACGCGTTGATTTTGCTGCAGGTGACCCCTAGTTTGAGCCCAGGAGCACGTCTTTTGAGGGTCCCACCGCGGCGAAAGCAGTGGGGTTTTAGTAAACTTGCTCCCTCTGGCCATAGCTGAAGACGCTCACGCTGGTCACCTGGTCCCTACCGGTGGTAGGGAAGAAGGGGGGAGCGAGCCCTTGGAGGAAGCGGCGGTCATAGGTGAAGGCCCGGCCATAGCCCGTTGAGTTTTGCCCAGTTTGGCTGTTGAAGGTTCCGAAGGCCCCGTAGTAGTACTCTATGATTCCTCCAAGGAGGTGAACGTTGCCCTTGTCAGCGATTTGGTCGTAGTCTTCCACGCTCACAACCCCCCTGGCGCTCATGAGGGTGGCGTGCACGTAGAGATTCCTGGGAGCATTCCTGCTGATCCACACGTTCCCCCCCTGGCTGTAGACCCCGAGGACGTTCCGGGCAGCGAGGTTGTCGCAGGTAGGCGGGACCACGGTACCGTCGGGCCTACGCGTGGGCGTGCCGGAGCAGGGCGGGGACTCGTACTTCAGGTCGTTGCCGATCTTGACATCACCTGAGGCCGTCACGGTGATCTGGGCGAACTCCGCCAGGGCCGGGGAGGCGGTGGCGGGGTCATTGGGGTCAGTGCGGTTGGGGCCCAGCAGGTTCTGGACCTTTCCGCCCGTGAAGATAACGCCGTTAAAGCGCACGGGATTGCCGTTCCTCAAAACTTGTTGCCAAGAAGGACGGGGATTCGTTTGGTATTGGTAGAGGATCCCATCTTCACCGTAACGGTAGGTCTCGGAGGCCGTTTGGCGGCATTGGGAGTTTTGGCAGTAGGTCACCTCTATGTACTGGTACTTGCTGACCCCAGCAGGCAGGGGAGGGGTACAGGGCACCTCCTGGCCAGTGATGTTGTCAACGCACTTGCGGGAAAGCCGAAGGGTTTGGATGTCGTTCTGGTAGTAAAGGCCGCCCGCCTGTGCGGCCGCCTCTTGGTCCTGGCTGTTTTGGGGGAGGGGGATGAAGCTGGCGTTCCAGTCTACCCCTGCGGTGAACTCGGGAGCGTGGGTGCCGTACCTGTTGGTATAGGAGGGCTGGCTGGCGTTGGGCTGCATGTTCCCGGCGAGCACAAAGCCTTGGCCATAAAAGTAGGCCCCCGGCCGGGTCTGGCCCTGGCAAGAGGCTGTGCCGGGGTTGGTGCATCCTGCGCTGGTCACCTCTCCCCCGAACCAAGGCTTGCGGTAGAAGCGGAAGTGCTGGTTGGTGTGTACGGGGCCGTCAAAGAGAGTGCGATCGGTAAACCAGACATCGGTGCCGTCTGGCAGGGTATGGACGTTAGTGAAGAGGGCGTACCGGGCGAAGCTGGAGCGGCCCACAGTGAAACGGTACTCCCCTTGAAGGACGATGTTACGCCTGTACTGGCCCATGGAGGCTTCCGCCACCATGACGAAGGGCAGGGCGTAGGTTTGGCTGGTGGCGGTCCCTGCCCCCGTTCTAGGGCTTCCCTCCACGAAGCGGCCCGGGGGCAGGCGGAGGCTCCCCGGCAGGGGGGTACCGCAGGCCTGAGGGGTGAAGTAGACCCGGAGCCTCACCGAAGCGGCGGAGTTCCCGGGAGCCAGGTTAACCCCGCACAGAAGTGGGTCCAGTTGCCCTTGGAGTTGCTGGGCAAGCCCCGAAAGGGCTTGGGCCACCCCTACGGGGTCAGGCGTGGGGCCCTGGGTGTTGCCCCCGTAGGCCCAGGCGTCGGTGCTGCTTGCGGTCTGGCGCACCAGGGCGTCCAACTTCTGCCTTCCCGTGGTGCTGAGGAAGTTTCCGCCCACGTTGGCGGCGCCCCTGGCTAGCATGAGCGTTTGGACGATGGCCTGGTCCTGGCCACTGTGGCGGATCTCCCCCAGGGTGCGCAGGAAGATCAGGGTTCCGATGCCCGAGATTACCACAAGCGTAGCCAAGGCGAGAACGATGGCGATGCCCTTGCTCTTCATGATCCCCTCCTCCTGATCCTTAGCGGCATGGCAGGATGCGCCTTGCTTGGTACTGGGCGTTTGAGCTCAGCTCCACCTGGCTCGTGTAGGCGCGGGGGAACCTCCGGCCGCGGGAGAGGAAGCTCGCTTCCAGGGTGACGGAAAGCCTCCTCAAGCTGTAAACCTTCCCTGTGGTGCCCTGGGTCACCTGGTAAGGAGGAGCGCTGGTGGGGTTGGTGAAGTCGTAGCTCGGGGTGTAATTGCCTCCAGAAGGGTCCGTTACCGTGTCGCCGAAGGCCGCTTCGTAAACGTAGTGGAGTTCAAAGCGGTCAAGGTCGAAGGCCACGGGCACCTCGCCACCTCCCCCCTCCCGGTAGACCAGCTGTCGGCCTAAGGGATCGTAACGGAAGCCCAGGGTGCGCACCCGGAAGAGCAGGGTGTTCGGGGTGTAGTCAATGGTGTTGCCGCACCCGGCATGGACCACATGCCAGCGGTTGGGCTCGCCCCCCACACGGTTGACCTGGGTCACCGGGAGGATTACTCCGTCCCCGGCGTTATTGACCATGAGAACGAAGTCCCCTGGGGTGATGCCGATTTGATTGGGGTCAGTGGCTAAAACCACGATCTTGGCCTCAGCGGCCTGCTTGAAGCTGTTGTTGCTCCCGCTATCGTGGGGCAGCACTGGGTAGCCCGCCCCGCCCTCGAGGAGGGCGAAGGAAATGCTTTCCCTGCCGCTCGGATAGGGAGTGGCGGCAATGCCCCCGAGGACAGCGCTCCGGAGGTCCTGGCTGAAGACCTCTACGATGCGCCTGAGCTTCGCCTGGGCGCTCACGGTGGCGTCTAGGTCCGAACGGCTTTGCATAAACTGCACCACAGCCCCGTAGGCCAAGGCCAAAACCGTGCCTAGGATAGCCAAGGCTAGCAGGAGTTCCAGAAGCGTTAGACCCTTGCGCATGCCTAGCCTCCTTTTAGTTGATCCCGGGAAGAAGAGGTGCGCTGGAGGTTCCCGAAAGGGGTGGGGAGGCGTAGGTCCGGGCCTCCGCGCAGTATTCCCCGCCTGTCTGGCGCCAGCAGACCTGGATTCGGTACTCGTTCACCGCAACCCCCAGGTTTCCTGTCCAAGGCGGAGACCCCAGGTTTTCAATCCTTACCCGGTAGAGGTCTGGGTTGGCGAAACGGACTTCCCTGGGAAGGTCTGGAAAGGCCTGCCTCAGGTTCCCGTAGTCATAGGTGAGGCTGTTGACGGGGAGAAGGCCTGTTTCTCCGCCCACCATCCTGCGCCCGATATAGTTGAGGATCTGCACGGCTTGAGTGCGGGCTCCGGTGATGGAGGTCTGGCGAAGGCTGGTGACCAGCGTGGCGTTGAGGGCCACAAGCACTATGCTCAAGATGGCCAGGGCCAGCAGAACCTCCACGAGGGAGAAGCCTTTGGATGAGAAGGAAAGGCCTTTCATGGCTCCACCTTTGCTTCCCCGATGAGGGAAACCACGTAGGTGTAGGTTTTTGAACCCAGGCTCACCTGGAAGCTGAGGGGCTGGGTGAGGCTGTTACTGTTGGCGTCCACCACCTTGCCCGGGGGGGTAAGCCGCGCGACCACGCCCCTGGGAAGGGTCAGGGACACCCCTTGAGGCACTTCTAAGGTGCGCAAGACCCGGGTTCCATTCCTGATCTCCAGCCGATTCCCTGTGAAAACCACATCCAGAAGGGCCCCACGGCTAGCGGCCTCGGTAGCTCCTTGCCAGAAAAACCCCTGCAAGGAGTGGAGGAAAGCCGCCTGCTCCTGGCCCTTTAGGGTTCTCTGGCCGTTGAAAGCCGCTATGGCCAAGATAACCATAAGGACCCCGATCACAACCAGAAGCTCTATCAGGGTTATCCCCTTGCGCATACCACCTCTCCTGTGGCGAGAATACCCCGGCCAAGCACCTCTGACATCCCCCAAATGGGGGGGGTAGAATGGCCTGGCATGTGGGCGGTGCTCTGGGTTCTCCTCCTCGCCTACCTCTTCGGCTCCGTTCCCGCCGGGGTTCTGGTGGCCCGGACGTATGGGGTGGACCTGCGCAGGGTGGGCTCTGGGAATATCGGGGCCACCAACGTCCTCCGGGCGCTCGGGTGGGGGCCGGCTTTGGTGGTGGCCTTCTTTGACGTCTTCAAGGGCGGGATCGCCGTCCTCGTGGCCCGGGCCTTTGGCCTTTCCGACTGGATGCTGGGCGGGGTGGCCTTGATGGCGGTTTTGGGCCACAACTACTCGGTCTTCCTCCGCTTCCGCGGGGGGAAGGGGGTGGCCACGAGCTTCGGCACCCTCCTCTTCCTGGACCCCGTCTTGGCCCTTTGGACCTTCCCCATCGGGGTGAGCGTGATGCTCCTCACCCGCTACGTCTCCGCGGGGAGCATGACCGGAGGGGTGGCGGCCTTCGTCCTCTCCCTGGCCCTGGGCAGGCCCCTTTGGGAGGTGGCCACGGTCTTCCTCATGGCCCTCCTCATCTTCTGGACCCACCGGGAAAACTTAAAGCGCCTCCAGGCGGGAACGGAAAGGCGCCTGGGGGAAAAGGAGGGAGGCCATGCTTGACCTCCTGGTCCTTGCCCCTCATCCCGATGACGGGGAGCTGGGATGCGGGGGGACCCTGGCCCGGGCCAAGGCCGAGGGGCTCGGCACGGGGATTTTGGACCTCACCCGGGGGGAGATGGGCTCCAAGGGTACGCCGGAGGAGAGGGCCAAGGAGGTGGAGGAGGCAAGCCGTATCCTGGGCCTGGACTATAGGGGCAACCTGGGCCTGCCGGATGGGGGCCTTGGGGATGTCCTGGAGCAACGCCTTAAGCTTGCCCAGGCCTTGAGGCAGCTTAGGCCCCGCATCGTCCTCGCTCCCCTTGAGGCCGACCGCCACCCGGACCACACCGCCGCAAGCCGCCTGGCGGTGGCGGCGGTGCATCTGGCGGGCCTGAGGAAGGCGCCCTTGGAGGGGGAGCCCCACCGGGTGGAGCGGCTTTTCTTCTACCCTGGAAACCATCCCTTTACCCCGAGCTTCCTGGTGAAGATCTCCGCCTTCATAGACCAGTGGGAGCAGGCAGTGCTGGCCTACAGGAGCCAGTTTTCCGGGGAGGGGGTGAGCGAGACCGTGGGGCCCAAGGGAGTGGAGGCCAGGAAGGCCATGCGCCGCCACTTCGGCAACTACCTGGGGGTGGACTACGCCGAGCCCTTCGTGAGCCCCTTGCCCATCCTCTACACCCCCTGGAGCCGGGCCTAGAAGAGGGGTTCCTGGCTTACCGCCTTTACCTGGCGGCGTTCCTTGGGGGGGAGGGCGTCCAGGGCCCGCTTCACCTCCTGGATGTCCAGCCAGGTGAGGTGTTTGGGGCTTCCTGGGGTACGGCTTGGGTTTCTCAGGAGGTAGGCGGGGTGGAACATGGGAAAGACCCGGATCCCGTGCCACTCAAACCACTGCCCCCGCACCTTGGTGATGGAAACCTTCTCCCCCAGGAAGAACTCCGCCGCCACCGCTCCCAAGGGGACGATGATCTGGGGGGCGATGAGCTCGATCTGCTTGAGGAGCCACTTGTCCGTGCAGACCTTGGCCTCGTCGGGCAGGGGGGCGCGGTTTCCCGGGGGGCGGCACTTGACGATGTTGGTGATGTACACGGATTCCCGGGGGATGCCGGCGGCCTCGAGGATCCGGTTGAGAAGCTGCCCCGCTTTCCCCACGAAGGGGCGCCCTGTCTTGTCCTCTTCCTCGCCCGGCCCTTCCCCCACGATCATCAGCTGGGCGTCGGGGTTCCCTTCCCCGAAGACCACCTGGGTGCGGCCTTCGGCCAGGCGGCAGGCGGTGCAGGCCTTGGCCTGGGCTTGTAGCAGTTCCAGGGTCATTGCAGGGGTTTGCGGGCCTTCCGGGCCTCCCGCCGGGTCTTGGGGTCCAGGCCGATCATGAGGAAGAAGTTCTCCAGGGCGTTTTCCTGACCCTTGATCTCGGGGTACTGGTCCTCCGGAGTGCCGGTGACAAAGGGCAGGGATTTGTAGAGCTCCAGTGCGTACTGCACCACGGCCTCCGGCCCCTCGGCCTCCGCCACCTCGGCCAGCTTGGCGTAGACCTCGCGCCGGGCTTCCGCATGGCGGCGGAAGACCTCCGGATTCGGCGTCTCCGGCGCCCGGAGAACGTCCTGCTTGGCGATGCGGCGGTAATGCTTCAAGCCCCGAACGATCTCCTCCGTGGTCAGCGTGATCTTGAACTCCATCCCCGCTCCTTTCCGGCCTAAGGGCCCTACCTTTGGGAGATTATATAGCCGGAGGGAAGGGCAAAGCCAGGTAAAGGGCGACCCTTGGCAAGGCCCAGGGCTGGGCGGGTTATCGAGGGATTCCTGGTGCTTCCTTGGGGACCTCGAGGGCCAGCGTAGGTTAAAGTGGCTATACTTGTAGGGATGGAGGTTTTGGGTAACTATTGGCTGCGGCGCATTCTTGCCCGTATTGCTTCCGTGGTCGTTTACGAAGGCCAGGATACCCACACCGGGATGCCGGTGATGGTGCTCAAGGGAGCCCAGGGAACGCCAGCTTTGGGGGAAGGAGTGCTTCCCCTTTTGGAGGAAACGCCGGAGGCCTGGGTGCTGGAGTGGCCCATCGGGGCGGTTCCCTTAAGCCAGTACCTGGGGGTGGCGGATCTGGAGCGCCTGGAGCATTGGGTAAGGGAGATGGCCCATATTCTGGCGTCCTTGAAGGCCCAGGGGGTGTCCCATGCCCCCATCCCCGAGCTTTGCCTGGTGAAGGGCAAGCGGGTGTGGCTGGCCGGGGTGGGGCTTAAGGAGCTTTCCGGGGAGCCGGAGAAGGCCCTTGCCGCTTTGGCTCGAGCCTTGGCCGGGGAGCGCTATCCCGAGTTTCCCTTAAGAGAAACCTTGGAAAGGATTGAGGCCAAGGAGGACCCCCTGGAGGTTCTTTTCTCCGAGCCCGCCCATGGTGTACAGGAGGCCGAGGCCCTGACCCCGGAGACCCCTGGCCAGGAAGCTCAGCCCTTCCAGGAACCCTCCTCCAAGCCTGAGGAGGCGCCCTCCAGGCTCCCTTCCACCTCGCGGAAGGTGCTGAGCGTGGACCCGGTTCCCGAAGCCTCAAATGGCCAGGAGGTGTCTCCAACCAAGGAAACCACGCCCCCCGAGGGCAAGACCCCAAGCCGGCCCCGGGTCATCCGCATCGAGGAGCCCGAGGAGCCTCCCTTTACCGTGGTGGAACCTCCGCGGCCCAGAAGGCGGACCTTGCTTTTGGGGCTTCTGGGCGCCGTGGTGCTTTTGGGTCTGGCCCTTTTGCTCCTTCGCCCTTCCTCCCCTTCCGGAGGGGGCTACGTGATGGAGTTCCGCACCGATCCCCCCACGGAGCGGGCGGAGGTGTTTCTCCTCGAGGCGCCGGAGGGTTCCAGGATGGCGCCCGGCCAGCTGCTCCTCACCGCTCCAGGCCGGGCGGAGTTTGACCAAAAGGGGGTATACCGCTTGCGCATCCGGGTGGCGGGCCGCGATCCCGTGGACTACCTCCTGGAGGTGCCGGGTCCGCCCCTGGTCATCAAGGTACGCTAAGGCCATGACCGAGCACCCCGCCGTTTACGTGTACCGTTACTTCTTCGCCGGGGAGGAGGCGGGGGAGGGAAGGTTGGAGGTGCGCCCCCTGCCGGAAGGGGGCGTGAAGGCCACCCTCACCGCCGAGGTGAACCTGCCCCTGCCCAAGACCCGCCAGCGCTGGCAGACGGAAACGGACGCCGAGGGCTTCTCCCTGTACTTCGCCGAGCGGGTGGAGGGGCGGGAGAGCCGGGTCTTCACCGTGGAGAGGCTGGAGGAGGAAGGAGTGGTGCTGGTCACCCAGGGCAAGGAGAGCGTGGCCCTGCCCTTCGTGGCTCCCTACCACGACCCCCTCTCCCTCCTCCTGGCTCTGCCCCGCCTGGCCCTGGAGCCGGGAGGGGTGGCCCGCTTCCCCATGCCCGGGGGGCGGGTGTACGTGGAAAGGCTTGCGGACCTCGAGGTGAATGGGCGCATGCGCAGGCATTACCGCCTTCGCCCGGGGCTCACCCTGGTGGAGCTGGAGGAAGGGCTTCCTGCAAGGATGGCCCAGCAGGTGCAGGACCATGTGTTTGAGGCGGTGCTCGAGGGGGTGGAGGAGGTGAAGAGGCGCCGCCGCTGGGTATAGTGGAGGCATGATCTACCGCGCGGAGGAGGTGAGGGAGCGCTTCGCCCGTCGGGGCCTTTCCTTTGACCCCACGGTGGAGGAGATCGTGCGGGGTATCCTGGCCGCGGTACGGGAGGAAGGGGATGCGGCCTTGGACCGCTTCAGCCTGGATCTGGACGGCCACCCCGTGGAGGAGATTCCCAAGAAGGCCTGGCGTCAGGCCTACGAGGATCTGGACGAGGAACTCAGGGACGCCCTGGAGACCGCCAAGGAGCGCATAGAGGCCTTCTATCGGGAAGAGGCCAAGGGGGGATTTTTGAAGGCGGATGCCAGCGGCCTTCTCGGCCAGCTGGTCCGCCCCCTTTCCCGGGTGGGGGTGTACGTCCCCGGGGGGAGCGCCCCCCTTCTTTCCAGCCTCCTCATGAGCGTGGTGCCCGCCAAGGTGGCCGGGGTGGCGGAGGTGATCGTGGCCAGCCCCCCAAGGGTCCACCCCGGGGTGCTGGCTGCCGCCTGGGTGGCGGGGGCGGATCGGCTTTTCGCCATGGGTGGGGCCCAGGCCATCGCCGCCCTAGCCTACGGCACCCAGCGGGTTCCCCGGGTGGACAAGATCGTGGGGCCGGGCAACGCCTACGTGGTGGCGGCCAAGCGGCAGGTGTTCGGCACCGTGGGGCTGGATGGTCTTGCGGGACCCACGGAAACCCTTATCATCGCCGACGGTTCCGCCTCTCCTAGGCTTCTCGCCGCTGACCTCTTGGCCCAGGCGGAGCATGGCCCTGACTCCGAGCCCTGGCTCCTCTCTCCCGACCGGGCCCTCCTGGAGAGGGTGGAGGCAGAGCTTTCCCGCCAGCTGGAGGGCCTGCCCCGGGCGGAGATCGCCAAGAGGGCTTTGGAGCGAGGGGGCCTGGTGCTCACCCAGGACCTCGAGGAGGCCCTGGAACTGGCCAACCTCTATGCCCCCGAGCACCTTTGCCTGGCCCTGGCGGATCCCCTGCCCTGGCTGGGAAGGGTGCAAAACGCCGGGGGGGTCTTCCTGGGGGAGGGTAGCCCCGAGGCCCTGGGGGACTACATCGCCGGGCCCAGCCACGTGATGCCCACCTCGGGCACCGCCCGCTTCCAGGGGGGGTTGGCGGTGCGGGACTTCTTGAAGGTGATCCCCGTGATGGGCCTAAGCGAGAACGCGGTGAGGGACCTGGCCCAGAAAGGGGCGCTTCTTGCCCGGGCTGAGGGCCTCGAGGCCCACGCCCGTTCCCTGGACCTTAGGCGATGAAGCTCTTTCACGAGATCCTGGGCCCCGTGGAGCTTCCCGACCGGTTGGAGCGCATCGTCAGCCTGGCTCCCAACGTGACCGATGCCCTTTTCGCCCTGGGGGTGGGGGAAAGGGTTTTGGGCCGAAGCGCCTTCTGCCACCGCCCGGCGGAGGTCCTCTCCTTGCCGGTCCTGGCTTCCTACACCAAGACCCGCACCGAGCTTCTTCGGAGCCTGAAGCCCGATGTGGTCCTCCTTTCCACCGGGGTGCAGCGGGATCAGGCTCTGCGGCTTAAGGAGGAGGGCTTTCCCGTCTACGCCCTTCCCCTGCCCTTAAGCCCCTACGGCATCCTGGAAAACCTCTCCACCTTGGGGCATCTTCTGGACCTGGAGGAGAGGGCTTCGGAGCTCGCCCACCAGCTTGCCGAGCGGTATGGCCGCCTCAAGGGGCGGTTTGACTTGAAGGTCTACTTTGAGATGGACCTGGGCGGGCCCATCACCGTGGGCCGGGGGAGCTATATCGCCCAGGCGCTTTTGCACCTGGGGCTTAGGCCCATCTTCCTGGATGTGCCCCAGGCGTATTTCCCGCCGGACCTCGAGGAGGTAAAGCGCCGCAAGCCTGACCTTTTCCTTTACGAGCCCAAGCCCTGGGGCCGGAATCCCCTGGAGAAGGCCCACGCCCTGGCCAGGGAAAGGGGCTGGGACCTCCCCGTGGTGGCCACGGACGGGGACGAGCTCGCCCACTACGGGCCCATGTTCTTCGCCTTCCTGGAGAAGCTGGCCGACCGGGTGGCGGAAACCTTAGGCCAAAGTTAAGAAAACCCGGCTTCGGAGCGTGTAGAGTAGGGGCCATGAAGCGAGTTCTTTTCCCAGCGCTCCTGGCAGCCACGGCGCTTCTCCTCACGGCGTGCCCCCAAACGCCTCCTCCGCCCCCGCCTGTAAATCCTTCTGGGTGCCCAGTTGGGCCTCTTTCGGTACAGGCGGAGGAACCTCTAAACCTTCAGGGACTTGGCAGGTTTGAGGGAGAGTATGTGCCTGGGGAGCTTTTGGTCTTGCCCAGGGCAGGCCTTAGCGTCCAGGCTTTAAGGGCAGAAGGGGTTGAGCCTTTAGGAGCCTTACCCCGGGGGCTTCTGCGGGTGAAGGTGCCTCCTGGTCAGGAAAAGGCCCGGGCCCAGGCCCTTCTTCGGGCTGGTGCCCAGTATGTGCAACCTAACTACCTTTACCGTCCTTTGACGTTGCCTAACGATCCTCTTTATCTCCCCAATCAAAGGGTTTATCTGAACGGTTTGGTGGGCCTCGAGGTTGCTTGGGACATAAGCACTGGCCGGGGTTGCCCGCCCCTTGTTGCAGTTCTGGATACTGGAATGCTTCCTCATGACGATGTGCAGGCTAGCTTTTATCTCCCCCAAGGGGTGAAGCTAGATGTAGCCGACGATGATGCTGACCCTACCGACCGTACGACGGGGAATACTTTCGGACACGGCCTTATGGTAGCCAGTATCCTTGGGGCTCAGACCAACAACGGTCGAGGAATGGCTGGGGTGACTTGGGGCAGATACGTGGTTCCCATCAAGGTATTTAAGGATGGTGCCTCAGAAACTACCACCGCAGATATCGCCAAGGGGATGGACCTAGCGCGGATACTTGGGGCCAGAGTTGCTAATCTTTCTCTGGGTGGGAAAAATACCTCGGATCCTGTTCTTGAGAGTGCTATTTCTCAGGCCCGGGCTAGTGGTGTTGTGGTGGTGGCGGCTGCGGGAAACGATGGAACCTATGGGGTATTCTTCCCGGCCAGCTTGGCAGGCGTGATTGCGGTGGGAGCAGTGGACAACACAAAGCAGCGGGCTAGTTTTTCCAGCTATGGCCCCGAGCTTGACCTTGTGGCCCCTGGAGTGAACGTACTGGTGGCTGGGCCAAGCGGGGACTATCTCCTGGGTAGTGGAACTTCCTTTTCCAGCCCGGTAGTGGCCGGGGTGGTGGCCCTTTACATGAGTGGGTACGCCAGTGAGCGGAAGGCATGGCCCACCCCGGATCAGGTCTATCAATGCCTAACTGGGACGGCTGAGGACCTTGGTGCCTCAGGTCGGGACGTCGAATACGGTTTTGGCCTGGTCCGTGCGGACCGGGTGATGACGGACACCACTTACTGCTTCCCCTAATCCGCCTCACCTCAGGGGTTGTATGCTAAGCCCCCGTGCGGCGGTTGCTTCTCCTCCTGCTTTTGGCCTTGTTGGTGGCCGTGGGGATATGGGTCTACCCCTTGTTGGGCCCCGTGGTGCGTCACGGGGCCCTGCCAGCCCCCGAAGGGTTGAAGGCCCCCCTCACGGTGCTGGTCTACGGCTCCAGCCCCGAGTACTCCGGCTACCACCGAAGGGCCCCGGAGCGCTTCCGGGGCCTGGCGGATACTATCCTCCTGGTGCGCCTGGACCCTGGGGCCAACCGGGTGGTGGTCCTTTCCATTCCCCGGGATGTTTGGGTAAATCTTCCGGGCTACGGCTGGCATAAGGTAAATGCTGCAAGCCCCCTGGGGGGACCGGACCTGATGAAGGAGGCCGTGGCCCGCATCACCGGGGTGCAGGCGGACCGGTACGTGGTGGTGAGCACGGAGGCCCTCCGCCGGGGGGTGGACGCCTTAGGGGGAGTTAGGGTCTGCGTGGAGAAGCCCATGCGCTACCGGGATTCCGCTGCGGGGCTGGACATCGACCTCGAGCCGGGCTGCCGGGTGCTGGATGGAAAGAAGGCGGAGGGGTATTTGCGCTTCCGCAAGGATGCCCTGGGGGATATCGGGCGGATCCAGCGCCAGCAGGCCTTCTTTCACGCCCTGAAGGAGCAGGTGCTTTCCCCCTCCGGCTTGCTCCGCCTGCCCCGTGCGGTGGCGGCGGTGGAGCCCTACTTCCAGACCGACCTTTCCCGCGAGGAAAAGGGAGCCATCCTGGGCTTCGCCATGAAGCAACCCCACCTGGTAAGCCTCCTTTTGCCGGGGAACTTCGGGGCAGGGGGTTGGAACGTGGACGAGGAGGTCCTGCGGCAGCTTTTGGCCGTTTACTTTGATGGGGAAGCGCCGGGGGAGAAGGGGGAGCTTACGGGGCGGCTGGTGGCCCTGGTCTATGGTCCCGGGCAGGAGGCCCTGGTGGAAAAAGCCCGCACGAGGCTAAGGGAGCTAGGCCTGAGGGTGATCCTCCACCCGGTGGACCTGCCTCCTTCCCGCACGGAGGTGTTGGAAAACGGGCCTGGTCTCCTGGCCCAGGCCTTGGGGGAGGCGTTGGGGGTGCCCTACCGCATCTCCGGGGAGGCGGTTTTAGGGGCCGACCTCACCCTGCGCCTTGGCGCCGAGGCCCCCTTTTTGTAGTATGGAAGGCGCCCGCCGGGGTGGCGGAACGGTAGACGCTGCGGACTTAAAATCCGCTGGGGGGTTACCCCCGTACGGGTTCGAGTCCCGTCCCCGGCACCAGAGGGGCCCCGGGTTTCCCGGGGCTTAACCTTTCAGCCTTGATATGCTTAGGTTCGTGGGCGTTCTCACCCGCTATTTGGAAAAGTCCATGGCCCAGGCCCGGTACGACCTCCTGGGCCCTGGCCGTTTTGTGGCCGAGCTTCCCGAGCTGGGCCTGCGCGTGGAGGCTTCCCACCTCGAGGCCGCCCGGGAGAGCCTGCAGGAAGCTCTGGAAGCTTGGCTTTTGGATACCCTGCGTGCGGGCCTTACCCCGCCGGGGCTGGAAGGGGCGGAGGATCCCGTGCGCACCCGTTTCCTGGCCCTGACCCGGGAGATCTGGCGGCTTTTCAAGGAATCCGGGGAAGTGGAGGGGGCGAAGGCGGGGGCAGTTCCTGCCCCGTCCACCCGGGTGCAGGAGCCCTCGAGGGCAAAAAAGGCACCTTCGCTGGAGGAATGGCTGAAGGGCCTGGGCATCCAGGTGGTGAAGAAGCCCCAGGAAGAGGAGGAGAAGGAGAAGGTCCTGACCCGCCTGGCCCTGTTCCTGGGGGACCGCTACCCCAGCCTGGAAAAGCTTTACGAGCGCCTCAAGCAGAGCCTTTCCACCAAGCGTCAGTTCGAGCTTTCCCTTTCCGAGGCCACCCAGGAGGAGATCGCCAACTCCACCCAGTTCTGCACCATGCTCAAGCAGTATGCCCTCCTCACCTCCTACCACTACAAAAGCGAGGAGCGGCGCATCCGGGCCAAGGCCAGCACGGAGGGGTGGGTACAGAACTTCCTCACCGGGGGCTGGCTGGAGCGGTACGTGGCGGAGCGGCTTCGCAAGTTCCTGCGTTCCCGCAACCTGGCCCACGAGGTGGCGGTGGGCTACCAGGTTACCCTGCCCAACGGGGACACCATGGAGCTGGACGTGCTCCTCAGGGTGGGGGAGCGCTTCTTCTGGTTTGAGGCCAAGACGGGGGACTTCCAGGCCCATATCGCCAAGTACGCGGGGCTGAAAAAGGTCCTGGGGCTTTCCGCCAGGGAAAGCTTTCTGGTGCTTTTGGGCATGGACAAGGCCCGCGCCAAGGAGCTTTCCGCCCTCCATGGGCTCACGGTGGTCAACCAGGCGAACTTCTTGGACATCTTCCAGGAGGTGCTGGAGGGGAATGCTGCGTAAGGTCCTCCTGGTCATGGGGGGCACCCTGGCCTCGAGGGTCTTGGGCCTGGTGCGCCAGGCGGTCTTCAACGCCCTGTACCCCGACGCCCTGAAGGATGCCTTCAACGTGGCCTACCGGGTACCGAACCTCCTCCGGGAGCTTTTGGCGGAGGGGGCGGTGCAAAACGCCCTCATCCCCCTCCTGAAGAACCTGCCCGAGGAGGAGGCCCGGTCCTTTGCCCGGCGCTTTGGGGCGTTTCTCTTCGGGGTGAACCTCTTGGTCCTGGGCCTGGGTTATCTCTTGGCTCCCTGGGTGGTGAACCTGCTGGTGGCCCAGGAAAGCCACCTCCGGCAGGGGGAAGCCTTGGGGCAGGTGGTCTACCTCACCCGGCTTCTCTTGCCCTTTCTCCTGGGCATCTCCATGGCTGCTCTTTTCTCCGCTCTTCTTCAGGCGGAGGAGCGCTTCCTGCCCTACGCCCTGGGACCCATTGCCTTCAACCTGGTGGCCATCGGCCTCATGGCCCTCTTCCCCGGGGACCCCACCTTCCTGGGGCTTTCCGTGGCCCTGGGGGGGCTGGTCCAGGCCCTGGTGCAGCTTCCCTTTCTCAGGAACTACGCCCTGGAGTGGCGCTGGCACCGGGCCATTGCCCCGGCCCTCCTGCGCATGGGGCCCTTTGCCTTCACCACCTCCCTGCGGCAGTTTCTCAACCTGGTTCTCACCCACATCCTGACTCGCTACCCCCCGGCGGCGGTCACGGGGTTCTACAACGCCGAGGTGATCTTCCAGATGGTCCTGGGGCTTTTCGCCACCTCGCCCGCCATCGCCCTTTTTCCCCGGATGAGTGCCCTGAAGGGCGAGGAGCTGGCCCGCTTTCTTACGGGTCCCCTGAAGCGGCTTACCCTCCTTCTTTCCCTTCTCGGGGGGATGCTGGTGGCCCTGGCTCCCTTCGTGGTGGTCTTGCTCTTCGGCCTCTTTGGCCCCCTTACCCCGGAGAACCGGGCGTACAGTACCCAGGTCCTCGCCGCCTTGGGGTTTGCCGTCCTGCCCTGGGGGGTGAACACCCTGCTCCTCAGGGGGCTCTATGCCCTGGGGCGGATACGGGAGGCGGTTTTCGCCAGCGCCTTGGTCTTCCTCACCAACACCCTGGGGTACTGGCTTCTCAAGGATGCCGGGCTTTTCGCCCTGAACCTGGCCACCGCCCTGGCGGGGTACTTGGGGCTTTTCCTTTACCTTCGCCTCCTTAAGCGGGAGGGGGTGGGGATTCCCGAGCTACCCGGCTTCCTTCTAAAAGCCTTGCTGGCAGGGCTTCCCGTGGCCTTGCTCGGGTGGATTCTTGGGTGGGTCTTCCCCGTGGCCCAGGCAGGGGAAGCCCTTTTGCCCCTCCTGCTTGGGGGGGGTTTAGGGCTTGGGGTTTTCCTGCTTGCCGCTTGGCTTCTCGGCCTCCCCCTTAAGGCCCTCCTTGCCAGGACTCCCGCAGGCGGAAATAAAGGGGTTTAAGCCTGAGGGTAAAGGCTGGTTCCTCCCAGGTGGGCCAGGTGAAGGTGAGGGGTGGGGTACCCGGTAGCCACAGGCCGATTCCCCCTATGGAAAGGGGCTCGGGGGCGTACCAGGCCAGGCGCTGGCTGGGGTCGGCGATGAGGAGCATGCCCCAGGGGATGCGGATCTCCAAGAGCCCATCCTCCCCCAGGGCGAAATCCGCCATGGGGTCCCGGGCCCCTTCGGGGTCCAGGCCCCGCCTTAGCTGGCCCAGCTCGTACACGATGCGGGGGTAGTCGGTGCCGTCCCGGCCGGTGCGCCGGCGGTTGGGCTCGAGGAGGAAGGGTACAAAGGGTCCGGACCCGGGCCGCGTGGCCCCTCGAAAGTGGAGGTATTCCGTCCCCGGCAGACCGTGGTCCAGCTCTTGGAAGGGATAGTACCCCTTCTCCACCAGGAGCCTTCCCCCCTCGGCGTTCACCTCCAGGAAGAACTCCGCCCCAAACCCCTCCGTCACCGCCACCCCGCCGGGCACGGTGTCCAGGTAAAGCCTCAAGGGTAGGGGTCCCCGGTAGAGGAGCCAAAGGTACTCGGGGTCCGCATGGGCTTTGAGGAAGCGTGCATCCCCCTGGAGGAGAAAGGGTATGCCCTCCCATTCCCCCGCTTTCCCATCCAGCCGGAAGGCTTCCCTGGCGGTGGCGGCCAACAGGCCGTAGTTTTCCTCGGGGTCCAGGATGTTGTGCCAGAAGGGGTTGCGACCCGGGACTTCCCATTCCATGAAGAGCCAGTTTCGCTTAAACCACTCGTCCATGAGGGCAAACACCATTCCCCCTGCCAGGTCCAAGGAGGCGATGTCCTGCCAAAGGGTTAGAACCTTTTCCGCCTGCTCGGATTCGGAGTGCCCGCCGTGGTGGAGGCCCTCGGGATGGAAGTGGGCGATGCCCCGGCTGCTGGGCAGGCCGAACTCGGCGATGAGGAGGGGCATCTCCCCGTGGTGGGCTTTCAGGCGGGCCAGGTAGTTGCGGTAGCGGTTGGGGGCCAGGTCCCGTTCGTTGACCAGGAAATCGGGGTAGTAGGGATAGACGTGATAGGCGGCAAAAAGGCTTACGGGGCTACCGGGGACGGGCCTTAAGTGGGTGGGATCCAGGGTGACGGTGTCCTCCTCGTGGAGGGGCCCTGGGCGGGGAGGTTCCACCTTTTCCCCACGGGCTCGGCGGATAACGTATTCCTCCGGGTGGGAGGCCTCGCTTTCCCAGCGCAAGGGGTCCAGGGTGGGCCAGTTGACGAAGCCCATGGGCCGGAGGGTACCGTAGGCCTCCTGCTCGTAGGTGGCCAGGCGGTCCAGGACCTCGGCCAGGTAGGCTTCGAAGGGGCTTGCCTTTGGGGAGGCCTCGAGGAACCTGCCCCGGTAGGTGCGGCCCGGGTGGCGCCGGTTATAGGCTTCCACCGAGTAGGGCTCGAACTCCCGCCCCACCAAAAGGCCCATGACCCAGGGGGAAACATCCGCGGTGTAGTCCCCATGGGCGTGGCCCGGACGGGGTGGGCGGCTGAGGTTTCCGTGAAGGGCGTCCAGGACCTCCCGTCCTTCCAGAAGAAATTTCTCCAGGAAAGGTCCTTCCCAATCCTCGTAACCCTCCTCTTCCGGAAGCTCGGTCCAGACCCCTTGAAAAAGGTATAGAGGCCGGTCCTTATGGAGGCGGTTGTGGCCCAGAAGGGCTCGGTAGAAAGCCGGGGGCAAAAGAGTATAGGTGCGTATCGCATTGGCCCCCATGGCGGAAAGGAGCTCCAGCCAGGCCCGGTAGAGGGCTTCTTCCCCGGGAAACTCTGCGGGAAAACGGCCGGGCAGGGCTACCCCCAGGTTCACCCCCCGCACCTGGAGGGGCTTCTCCCCGATCCAAAACCTTGCCTTTTCCGCACGGAAAGGCGGTGGGTTCTTGCGGGCCTTTGGGGTGGGGGCGGGGGGTGGGGGCATGCCCTTTAAGATCTCCTCCGCATCCCGGTAGCCCTGTCTTAAAGCCCAGTCCAGGGCGCTTCTGGCTCCTTCCCAGTCCCCCAACGCCCTCAGGACCAGGCCAAAGCCGTAGAGGGCCTCACCACCTCCCTTCGAGGTGCCCACCAGGCGGCTAAAGGTGAAGAGGGCTTCCTCCGGGCGTCCTAAGCGGTACTGGGCAAAACCCGCAAGGAGCAAGGCCTCCTCCGGGGGGTCGTAGCCCTTGAGAAGCGGGTCAAGCCGGGCCAGGACCCCAGCCATATCCCCTTGGGCGTAGAGCCTGCGAGCGTCCTCCAAAGGCGTGGCCAGGGCAAGGCCCAGGAGAAGAAGAAGGCTTAGGGTGCGCACGGGCTAGCTTTCCCGGGAGGCCTGGCGGATGGCCTCCACCGCCTCGGGGTTCTCCAGGGCCGAGAGATCCCCGGGATCCTGGCCCAGGTAGACCGCCCGCACCACCCGGCGCATCACCTTGGCGTTTCGGGTTTTGGGCAGGTCGGGGACGAAGAGAACCCTTTCCGGCTTTAAGGGTTTGCCCAGGGCTTCCGCCACCCGGTCGGCCACCGCCTGGGCCAGCTCGGGGCTAGGGGAGAAGCCGGGCTTCAACACGGCGAAGAGCACGATGGCCTCCCCCTTGACCGGATGGGGTACCCCGATGGCGGCGCACTCCTTGAGGGCGGGGTGGGCGATGGCGGCGGTTTCCACCTCGGCAGGCCCCACCCGCTTGCCCGCCACCTTAAGGGTGTCGTCGCTCCGGCCCAGGATGAAGAAGTGGCCTTCCTCATCCAGAAGGGCCAGGTCCCCGTGAACCCAAACCCCGGGGACGCGGGAGAAATAGGTGTCCAGGTACCGGGCCTCGTCCTGCCAGAACCCCTTGGTCATGCCGGGCCAGGGCTTGAGCACCGCAAGCTCCCCCACCTGGCCCACCACGGGTTTCCCCTCCGGGTCCAGCACCGCCGCGGCCATCCCGGGCACGGCGGTGTTGAAGCCCATGGGCTTGATGGGTTTGACCAGAACATTGCCCAGGATGCCCCCGGAAACCTCCGTCCCCCCCGAGTAGTTCACGATGGGCCGCTTTTCCTCCCCCACCGCCCGGAAGAACCAGAGGTAGGGCTCGAGGTTCCAGGGCTCCCCGGTGGAGCCGAGGACCCGGAGGGAGCTGAGGTCGTGGGCCCGGATGGGCTCCTCCCCCAAGGGGATCAAGGCCCGCACCAGGGTGGGGGAGAGGCCCAGGTGGGTGAGGCGGTGGGCCTCCACCATTCGCCAAAGCCGCTCCGGTCCCGGGTAGTCGGGGGCGCCGTCGTAGAGGAACACCGTGGCCCCCAGGATCAGCCCTCCCAGGATGGCCCAGGGCCCCATCATCCAGCCCAGGTCCGTGAACCAGAAGAGGCGATCCCCTTCTCTCAGGTCAAAGAGAAGGGCCAGGTCAAGGGCGGCCTTGAGGGGAAAGCCCGCATGGTAGTGGACGGTTCCCTTGGGCCGGCCCGTGGTGCCGGAGGTGTAGATGAGCATGAAGGGGTCCATGCTCTCCATCTCCTCCGCGGGGAAGGGCTCGCCCCTTAAGGATGCGTAGTCCAGTTCCCCGGCCTCCAGGGGCAGGCCCAGCCGGCGCACCACCAAAAGATGGGGGGTTTCCGCCAGGGCCTGGGCCCTACGGGCCTCGAGGAGGAGCTCCACCCTTCTTCCCCGGCGGTGGAAGCCATCCTGCACCGCCAAAAGCTTGGCCTTGGCGTCCTTAAGCCGCACCGCCGCCGCCTCGGCGGCGTAGCCGGAAAAGATGGGGATGGCGATGGCCCCAAGCCAGGCGGTGGCCAGGAGGAGGATGGCCGCCTCGAGGCCCATGGGGAACCACAAGCCCACCCGGTCCCCTCGCTCCACCCCCAGGGCCCGAAGCCCTGCCGCCACCCGTTCCACTTCTTCTAAAAGCTCCCCGTAGGTGAGGGTGTGCACCCCACCCCCCTCGGTTTCGTGGATGAGGGCTAAGGCGGTGGGCTCGTGGCTGAGGGCCGCCTCCACCAGGTTGAGCCGCCCCCCCACGAAGAAGCGGGGAAGGGGAAACCCCCCTTCTATGACCCGCTCGTAGGGTTTGCGCCAGGGTAGGCCCAGGTGGGTGAAAAACTGGTGGTAAAAATCCTCGAGTTCCTCCACGCTATAGCGGTAGAAAGCCTCGTAGTCCCGGAAACCCAGGGCCTCCATGAATCGGAAGAGCCTGGTGGCCTGGATCTCCTCCGGGTTGGGATACCAGATGGGCTCCATCTATTTCCTCCAAAACAGTCGGAAGAGGATGCCTTTGCGTTTGCTTGGGGCCTCCACATTCGTTTGGCCCTTGGGGTCTTTGAGCACCTCCACGAAACCCTTGATGTCCAGGCGCTCCTCAGGAGTTTTGGCCAAGAGGCGCCTCAAGGCCTTGTCCAGCCTGGGGGGAAGGGAAGTGGGAGGGGGAGGCAGGAGGAGGTGGGCGTTGCGGAGAGCTTCCAGGGTTTCCCCCCGGAAGGGTCGCCTTCCCGTGAGGAGTTCGTAGGCCATCACCCCAAAGCTGTAGGCGTCGCTTTTGGGGCTGGGCTTGGCCCCCAGGAAGAGCTCGGGGGCCAGGTAGTGGGGGCTTCCCGCATACTCCAAGGAAGCCTCTGCCAGGGGGCGCACGGTGCCCAAGTCCCCGAGCTTGTAGCCTTCTTTGCCCACGAACACGTTGGAGGGCTTCACATCCTGGTGGAGGAAGCCCTTTTCGTGCAGGAAGAGCAAGGCCTGCCCCACCTGCAAAAGCGCCCGCATGGCCTCCTCCTGGCTCAGGGGACCCTTGAGGAGGCGTTCCTCCAGGGTGCCTTCCTCCAGGTACTCCAGGGCCAAAAAGGCTTCCTCGCCGAAGGGTATCCCGTAAAGCCCCTGCACCAGGTGGGGGTGCTTCAGGGAAAGGCTAAGGGAAACCTCCCGGGCAAACCGCTCGGCAAGCCTGGGGTCCTGCCTTACCTCCTTGCGGGGAAGCTTGAGGGCTACCTTTTGCCCATCGGGAGCCTCCGCCAAATAGACCTGGGCGGTCTGCCCCAAACCCAGGAGCATGTGCAAGCGGAAATCCTTTCGCTTCAGGCTAGTCAAGGACCAACACACCTCCCGGTTTCAGGGCATGGCCCTCCACGCCCTTTTCCTTGGCTTTCTCGGCGAAGGCATCCCCGTCCTGACGGATGGGGGGGAAGGTGTTGTAGTGGATGGGCACCACCCGCTTGGGTTTTACGAGCTCCAGGGCCTTTAGGGCGTCTTCCGGTCCCATGGTGAAGTGGTCGCCGATGGGCAGGAAGGCCAAGTCCAGGCCCAGCTCCCCGATGAGGCGCATGTCGGAGAAGAGGGCGGTGTCCCCAGCATGGTAGATGCGCTTGCCGCCAAGTTCCACCACCACCCCCATGGGCATGCCCCCGTAGGTGCCGTCGGGGAAGCTAGAGGAGTGCCAGGCGGGGAACCATTTGAGCCACCCTCCGGGGAAGCGGTAGGTGCCCCCGATGTTCATGGGCACCGCCTTGGCCCCGTGCTTCTCCGCATAGGTGGCGATCTCAAAGGTGGAAACCACCGTGCCTCCTTTCTTGGACAGGGCCACGGCGTCGCCGAAGTGGTCCCCGTGGGCGTGGGTAACCAGGATGAGGTCCGCCTGCACCTCCCCCACCCCCACCGGGGCCACGGGGTTCCCGGTGAGGAAGGGATCGATGACCACCTTGGTCTTGCCGTCGGAAAGCCAGACCGCCGAGTGGCCCAGGTACCGGATCTCCAGCATAGGCACCTCCTTTAAGAGGCACTATACCGGAGAGGAGGGCATTTGGGAAAGGGACCGCTCTAGGCTTTTATAGAAGAGGAGTTCCAGGATGCGGCCAAAGGCCCGCTCCCCCCAGGTTTGTCCCTCGGGGAGGACCAAACTGAGCTCCAGTTCCAGCTCCAGCCCCTTCGTGCCCGAAAACACCCGGCCCTCCACCTTGAGGGAAGGTGGAGGGAGGAGCTTGGCCTCGAGGTTCTCTCCTCTAAGCCTCGAGGCGAAGGGAAGGGCCACCTCCCCCAGCACGGGGTTTTCCTGCCGGAAGACCCCACGGACCTCGTTTCCTTCCAGCTGGAGTTCCAGGGGTAAACCCTGGGAGGGATGGCCGTTTAGGACGAGGTGCAGCCTGGCCTTCATCCTTCCACCCACTCCACCCGCACCCGGCCTTCCTTGGCCAGGCGGGCCACCTCGGCATCGGGGATGTTCAAAAGCCTGGGCAACTCCCGGAAGCGGGGTGTGGCCGAGGCCAGGCCCACCCGCACCACCAGGACCTCTTCCTCCTCGGCCCGGCCGATCCGCCAGACCAGGTGCTGGCCCAGGGCTTCCAACAGGTCCTTCTCCACCCCCTTAGTCTATCCCGGGGTGGCCTTGGGGGATAATGGATGGGGATGCTCCTGGAGGTGGCCTACTGGCCAGCAGGGCCCTTTTCCCGGGGAAGACGGGCTTTGGTCCTCCACCTGGAGAACGGGGAGGGAGTACCCCTTCCCGTACCCGATCCCGAGGCCCTGGCGGCCCGGATCAGAGAACTTCTAAAAGGGCGAACTTCAGGTAGTGGGTTTCAGGGTGGTTGAGGAGGATGGGATGGTCCCATCCCTGCCCTCGTTTCTCCACCACCCTCAGGCTGCGGTGGGCGTCTTCTGCGGCCTCGGCGAGCATCTGGTAAAAGAGGGGCTCGGTCAGGTGGTGGCTGCAGCTGCTGGTGGCCAGCAGGCCCCCTTCCTTGAGGAGCTTGATGGCCCGGAGGTTCACCTCCTTGTAGGCCCTGTAGGCCCTTTCCAGATCCTTTTTCCCCTTGGCAAAGGCGGGTGGGTCCAGCACGATGAGGTCAAACCGCTCCCCTGCCTTTTCCAGGGCCCTCAGGTGGTCGAAGGCGTTGGCTTCCACCGTCTTGAGGGTAAGCCCATTCAGCCTGGCGTTTTCCTCCGCCTGCCTCAGGGCCTCGCCGGAGCTGTCCACGCTGATCACCTCCTTGAAGCCCAAGGCCAGGTGGAGGCCGAAGCTACCCGCATAGCTGAACACGTCCAGGGCCCTTTCCCCACGGAAGCGTTCCATGAGGATCCGGTTGTCCCGCTGGTCCAGGTAGGCCCCGGTTTTCTGGCCTCCCGTGAGGTCCACCAGGTAGCGTATCCGGCCCTCCTTCACCGCTACCCGTTCGGGGGCGTAGCCCAGGAGGGGCCGGACGTAAAGGGGGAGACCCTCGAGTTCCCGGACCCTGGCGTCGTTTTTGGCCAGGAGGCTTTGGGCCAGGGGTTTGAGCCTCTCGGCCACCTGGGGCAAGAGGGCTTCCCAGGCGTAGGCGGTGGTCTGCAGAACCAGGTGGCCGGCGTAGTAGTCCAGCACCAGACCCGGCAGGAAATCCCCTTCGGCGTGGGCCAGGCGGAAGCCTCCTTCGGGCTCCTTTTCCAGCGCGGGGAGGCGCCGGGCCAAGGCTTTGTCCAGGTTGTCCAGAAGCGCCTCCGCCGGGTCCCTTGCGGGTCGGAAGCGGTAGGCCCGCACGCTTAGGTCGCTGGTGGGGTTGAAGAGGGCTAGGGCCAGAAAACGCTTGCCCCAGTAAACGGGGTAAAGGCCCGGCTCCTCGGGGCCCGAAATCACATCGCGGCGAAAGACCCAAAGGTGCCGGGCCAGTAGGCGCTGGGCTCCTTTTTCGTTGACGAGAATCCGCATCGCTTAAGTATACTTAAGCGGGGTTGGTTGACGTTTGCCCCAAAGGCCGGTATCCTGTCCGGCGGGCGCAGTTTGCGCATCTTTTCACGAAGGGAGGGGCGATGGGAGGCCTGGGACTTATCAAGAGCCTGGCGGAAAAGGAAAGGGAGCTGCTGGCCCGCCTCGAGGCCGCCAAGAAGGAGGCCGAGGCCCTGGTGGGGCAGGCCGAGGCGGAGGCCAGGGCCCTTCTGGAGGAGGCCGAGGCCAAGGCTAAGGCCCTGGAGGCCGAGTACCGGGAACGGGAGGCCAAGGAAACGGAGGCCATCCTGGCCCGCTACCGGGCCCAGGCGGAGGCCGAGGCTAAGGCGGTAAAGGAGAAAGCAGGGGCCCGGTTGGAGGAGGCCGTGGCCCTGGTTCTTAAGGAGGTTTTGCCGTGATCGCCCCCATGGAGAAGCTGGTCCTGGCCGGGCCCAAGGCCAAGGCCCAGGAGCTTCTCCACAGCCTCCAGCAGGCGGGGGTGGTCCACCTGGAAACCCTCCGGGTGGAGGAGCTTGCCGAGTACAGGCTTTCCCAGGAGGAGCGGGAGGAACTCAGGCGCTGGGAGGGGGTGGCGGCGGGAGCCGAGCATACCCTCACCCTCCTGGGCCGGGAGATGGAGCCCGCAAGGCCCTTCCCCGATGGGCTAGAGGCGGCGGAAAAGGCCCTTTCCCCCATCCAGGCCCACGCTGAGGGCCTCGCTCGGCAGAGGCAGGAGCTGGAGGAGGAGCTTGCCCTGGCCCAGGCCTACCTGGAACCCTTGGAGAAGCTTGCCGCCATGGCCCAGGGACTGGACCGAAGCGCCCTCTTCCGGGTGGTGCCTTTTTTGATCACGGAAAAGGAGCTTCCCCTGGTGGAGGAGGCCTTGAAAAAGGCCCTGGAGGACCGGTTCATCCTGGCCAGCGAGCCCTACTCCAAAGGGGTTGCCGGGCTTCTCGTGGTGCACCGGAAGGACCTCGAGGCGGCCAAGGCTGCCCTCTCCCGGGCCGGGGTGGCGGAGCTCCGCCTCCCTGGCAACTTCGGGGATCTTCCCCTAAGCGAGGCCACCCGCCGGTTGAAGGAGCGGGCCGAGGCTGCTCCCAAGGAGCTTTCCGAGGTGCGCCAGGCCCTTTACCGGCTGGCCCAGGAGGCAGCCTCTACCCTGCAAAGCCTCTGGACCAGGGCCAAGGACGAGGCGGCCCGGCTTAAGGCCTTGGAGGAGCTGGCCTCGGGCCGGTTCGGCTTCGCCCTTTTGGGCTACGTGCCGGTGAAGGCCAAGGGCCGGGTGGAGGAGGCCTTGGCCCGCCACAAGGACCAGGTGATCTACGCCTTTGAGCCGGTGGACGAGCACCACGAGGCGGATCGGGTACCCGTGGCCCTGGACAACCCTCCTTGGGTCAAGCCCTTCGAGCTTCTGGTGAGCTTCCTCAACACCCCCAAGTACGGCTCCCTGGACCCCACCCCGGTGGTGCCCCTCTTCTTCCCCTTCTGGTTTGGCATGATCGTGGGGGACATAGGGTATGCCCTTCTTTTCCTGCTCCTCGGGCGCTGGCTTTCCGGGTTCGTGAAACGGAATGAGCCTCTGGTCATCGACCTTTTCGCCCTGAGGCTCAAGCCCGCCGTCATCGGGAAGCTGGTCTACATCCTTAACTGGATGGTCTTCTGGACGGTGGTCTGGGGCTTCGTCTACGGGGAGTTCTTCGGCACCTTCCTGGAGCACCTGGGGGTGTTTGGCACCCCCGAGCACCCGGGTCTCATCCCCATCCTCATTCCCCGCATCGACACGGCCAAGACCGCCAACCAGCTCATCCTCCTTTCCGTGGCCTTCGGGGTGGTCATGGTCTTCTGGGGCCTGGCCTTGAGGGCCTACCTGGGTTTGAAGCACCACCACATGGGCCACTTCTGGGAGGGCGTGGGGTACCTGGGAGGCTTGGTGGGCATCCTGGCCCTGGCGGCGGGGTACCTGGGGAACCTCCAGGCCGGGTGGCTGTCCGGGCTCATGTACCTGGGCTTTGGCGTGTTCTTGCTTGCGGTTCTCATGAGCCGTATGTGGCTCATGATCCCGGAGATCTTCACCCAGGCGGGGCATATCCTCTCCCACATCCGTATCTATGCGGTGGGGGCTGCTGGGGGTATCCTGGCGGGTCTGCTCACCGATGTGGGCTTCGCCCTGGCGGAGCGGATCGGGCTTCTGGGCGTGCTTCTGGGCATTGGGGTGGCGGGGGTTTTGCATCTCCTGATCCTGCTTCTCACCACCCTGGGCCACATGCTCCAGCCCATCCGTCTTATCTGGGTGGAGTTCTTCACCAAGTTCGGTTTCTACGAGGAGAACGGCAGGCCTTACCGGCCGTTCAAGAGCGTCCGCGAGACGCTTTAGGGAGGGAAAGAGATGAAGAAGCTTCTGGTTACGGTTCTGGTGGCGGTTTTCGGCGCTCTGGCTTTTGCGGCGGAGGAGGCGGCGTCCTCCGGGGGCTTGGACCGAGGCCTTATCGCCGTGGGGATGGGCCTGGCGGTAGGCCTGGCGGCTTTGGGCACCGGCGTGGCCCAGGCCCGCATCGGTGCGGCGGGCGTGGGGGCCATCGCCGAGGACCGGAGCAACTTCGGTACCGCCCTGATCTTCCTCCTCTTGCCCGAGACGCTGGTGATCTTCGGCCTTCTCATCGCCTTCATCCTGAACGGCAAGCTGTAAGGGGTTTTTAGGGCCCTGCCCCTTGTGGGGTGGGGCCTTTTTCCAAGGAGGGCAGATGTCCAAACTGGAAGCCATTTTGAGCCAGGAGGTGGAGGCGGAGATCCAGGCCGTCCTGCAAGAGGCCAAGGCCAAGGCGGAGGCCTTGAGGTCCGAGGCCAAGGCCAAGGCGGAGGGCTTGCTTTCCGCCAGAAAGCGGGCCCTCGAGGCCGGCCTGCAGGCCGCCATCCGCCGGGCAGAAAGCGCCGGGGAACTCCTCCTGGCCACAGCCCGTACCGAGGCCAAGGGGGAGGTGCTCTCCCAGGTGAAGGCCAAGGTGGAGGAGGCCCTCAGGGCCTTGCCGGATAGCCCCGACTGGCCTCAGGTGTTGCGGAAACTGGCCGAGGAGGCCCTTGCGGCCTTGGGCGAGCCGGAGGCCCTGGCCTCCCATCCGGACAATCTTCCGCACCTCGAGGGTCTGGCGCGGGAGCGGGGCCTGGAGCTTAGGGCCGACCCTGCCTTGCGCCTTGGGGTGAGGGCCATCGGCAAGGGGGGCAGGACCCAGGTGGAGAACGCCCTGTTAAGCCGTCTGGAACGGGCCTGGGATGCCCTTTCCTCCAAGGTGGCCCAGGTGGTGTGGGGCTAGGACATGGCGGACGACTTCGGCTACCTAAACGCCCGGGTGCGGGCCAGGAGGAGCACCCTCCTCAAGGAGAGCTTCTTCCAGGAGGCCTTGGACCTTTCCTATCCCGATTTCCTGCGCCTGCTTTCCGAGAGCGTCTACGGCCAGGACCTGGCCGGCCAGGGCCTTCCCGAGGTGGACCGGGCCATTGCCCTCACCCAGGCCCGGTTGGTGGGGGACCTGGCGGGGTTGGTCACGGGGGAGGCTCGGGAGGCGGTGCGGCTTCTCCTCCTCAGGAACGATCTCACCAACCTCCAGGCTGTTCTCCGGGCCAAGGCCACGGGGAAGCCCTTTGAGGAGGTGGTGCTTCTCCCGGGTACCTTAAAGGAAGCCCTTTGGCGGCAGGCGTACGAGGCCCAGGATGCGGCGGGGATGGCCCAGGTGCTTTCCGTGCCCGGCCATCCCCTGGCCCGGGCCTTAAGGTCGGTGCTCCGGGAAACCCAGGATCTGGCGCGCATCGAGGCCCTTTTGGCCAAGCGCTTCTTTGAAGGGGTGGCCAAGGCTTCTAAGGCCCTGGAGGAGACGGCCTTGAGGGATTACCTAGCCCTAGAGGTGGATGCGGAGAACCTGCGCACCGCCTTCAAGCTCCAGGGGCAGGATGTGCCGGTGGAAACCGTCTTCATACGGGGTGGGCGGTTCGTGGACAGGGTCCGCTTCGCCCGGCTCCTCGAGGGGGATTACGCTGTCTTGGACGAGCTTTCGGGCACTCCCCTCGCCCCCTTAGCGGGCGCTCGGGACCTCAAGACCCTGGAAAGGCGGCTCAGGTGCCTCCTCCTGAAGGAGGCCGGGAAGGGAGCCGCCGACCCCCTGGGCGTGGGATTGGTGCTGGCCTATGTGAAGGAGCGGGAGTGGGAGGCCGTGCGGCTTAGGCTCCTGGCCAGGCGGGCCTACTTCGGGCTTCCCCGGGCCCAGGTAGAGGAGGAGGTGGTCTGCTCATGAGGATCGCCGTGATCGCCGACCCCGAGGCGGCGCAGGGGTTTAGGCTGGCGGGCCTCGAGGCCTACGCCGCCACCTCGGCAGAGGAGGCCCGGGCCCGGCTGGAAAACCTGGTCCAGGCCGGGGGGTACGCCCTGGTGGCCGTGGACCAGGGGCTTTTGCCGGAGCCGGAAAAGGCGGTGGAGCGGCTCATGCGGGGCAAGGACCTTCCCGTGCTCCTGCCCATAGCCGGGTTGAAGGAAGCCTTCCAGAACCCCGATGTGGAGGGGTACATGCGGGAGCTGGTCAAGCGGACCATAGGCTTTGACATCAAGCTGTAGAATGGAGGGACGATGATCCAGGGCGTGATCCAGAAGATTGCGGGCCCGGCGGTGATTGCCAAGGGCATGACCGGAGCCCGCATGTACGACATCTGCAAGGTGGGCCACGAGGGCCTGGTGGGGGAGATCATCCGCCTGGACGGGGATACCGCCTTCGTTCAGGTTTACGAGGATACCTCGGGGCTCAAGGTGGGGGAACCTGTGGTGTCCACGGGCCTTCCTTTGGCGGTGGAGCTGGGCCCCGGGATGCTGAACGGCATCTACGACGGCATCCAGCGCCCCCTGGAGCGCATCCAGGAGCGGACCGGGATCTACATCACCCGGGGGGTGGTGGTGCATCCCCTGGACCGAGAGAAGAAGTGGGCCTGGACCCCAAAGGTCAAGCCGGGGGATGAGGTGAAGGGGGGCATGGTCCTGGGCACCGTGCCGGAGTTCAACTTCACCCACAAGATCCTGGTGCCCCCGGATGTGAAGGGCCGGGTCAAGGAGGTGAAGCCCGCCGGGGAGTACACGGTGGAGGAGCCGGTGGTGGTCCTGGAGGACGGCACCGAGCTCAAGCTCTACCACACCTGGCCGGTGCGTCGGGCTCGCCCCGTCCAGCGCAAGCTGGACCCCAACACCCCCTTCCTCACGGGGATGCGCATCCTGGATGTCCTCTTCCCCGTGGCCATGGGGGGCACTGCAGCCATCCCCGGGCCCTTTGGTAGCGGAAAGACCGTGACCCAGCAGGCCCTGGCCAAGTGGTCCAACGCCGACGTGGTGGTCTACGTGGGTTGCGGGGAGCGGGGCAACGAGATGACCGACGTCTTGGTGGAGTTCCCCGAGCTCACCGACCCCAAGACCGGAGGGCCTTTGATGCACCGCACGGTGCTCATCGCCAACACCTCCAACATGCCCGTGGCTGCCCGCGAGGCCAGCATTTACGTGGGGGTCACCATCGCCGAGTACTTCCGCGACCAGGGTTTCTCCGTGGCCCTCATGGCGGACTCCACCAGCCGTTGGGCCGAGGCTCTGCGGGAGATTTCCAGCCGCCTCGAGGAGATGCCCGCGGAAGAGGGTTACCCTCCTTACCTGGCTGCCCGTCTGGCCGCCTTCTACGAGCGCTCCGGCAAGGTGGTCACCCTGGGGGGCGAGGAGGGAGCCATCACCATCGTGGGGGCAGTTTCCCCTCCTGGCGGCGACATGTCCGAGCCCGTCACCCAGTCCACCCTGCGCATCGTGGGGGCCTTCTGGCGGCTGGATGCCTCCTTGGCCTTCCGGCGCCACTTCCCGGCCATCAACTGGAACGGGTCCTACTCCCTCTTCACCCCGGCCCTGGACCCCTGGTATCGGGAGCATGTGGCCCCCGACTACCCTGAGCTTCGCGACGCCATCTCCGAGCTCCTGCAGAGGGAAGCGGGCCTGCAGGAGATCGTGCAGCTGGTGGGTCCCGACGCCCTCCAGGATGCCGAGCGCCTGGTCATCGAGGTGGGGCGGATCATCCGCGAGGACTTCCTGCAACAGAACGCCTTCCACGAGATCGACGCCTACTGCTCCATGCAGAAGGCCTACGGAATCATGAAGATGATCCTGAGCCTCTACAAGGAGGCTGAGGCGGCCATCCGGCGAGGGGTTACCGTGGACGAGATCCTGCAGCTCCCGGTGATCGAGCGCATCGGCCGGGCCCGCTACGTGAGCGAGCAGGACTTCCCCCGTTACTTTGAGGAAGCCATGCGGGAGATCGAGGGAGCCTTCAAGGCCTTGGCCTAGGGGAGGGAAGGATGGATCTTCTTAAGAAGGAATACACGGGCATCACCTACATCTCGGGACCTCTCCTCTTTGTGGAGAACGCCAAGGACCTGGCCTACGGCGCCATCGTGGACATCAAGGACGGCACGGGTCGGGTGCGCGGCGGCCAGGTGATCGAGGTTTCCGAGGAGTATGCGGTCATCCAGGTGTTTGAGGAGACCACGGGGCTGGATCTGGCCACCACCAGCGTGAGCCTGGTGGAGGATGTGGCCCGGCTCGGGGTTTCCAAGGAGATGCTGGGCCGGCGCTTCAACGGGATCGGCAAGCCCATCGACGGCCTGCCCCCCATCACCCCGGAGAAGCGGCTTCCCATCGTGGGCCTTCCCCTGAACCCCGTGGCCCGCAGGAAGCCCGAGGAGTTCATCCAGACGGGGATCTCCACCATCGACGTGATGAACACCCTGGTGAGGGGGCAGAAGCTTCCCATCTTCTCGGGCTCGGGCCTTCCCGCCAACGAGATTGCGGCCCAGATCGCCCGTCAGGCCACGGTGCGCCCCGACCTCTCGGGGGAAGGGGAGAAGGAGGAGCCCTTCGCCGTGGTCTTCGCCGCCATGGGCATCACCCAACGGGAGCTCTCCTACTTCATCCAGGAGTTCGAGCGCACCGGGGCCTTAAGCCGCTCCGTCCTCTTCCTGAACAAGGCGGACGACCCCACCATCGAGCGCATCCTCACCCCCCGCATGGCCCTCACCGTGGCCGAGTACCTGGCCTTTGAGCACGACTACCACGTGCTGGTCATCCTCACGGACATGACCAACTACTGCGAGGCCCTGCGGGAGATCGGGGCGAGCCGCGAGGAGATCCCGGGCCGGCGCGGTTACCCGGGCTACATGTACACGGACCTGGCCACCATCTACGAGCGGGCTGGGGTGGTGGTGGGCAAGAAGGGCTCCGTGACCCAGATTCCCATCCTCTCCATGCCCGACGACGACCGCACCCACCCCATTCCCGACCTCACCGGCTACATCACCGAGGGGCAGATCCAGCTTTCCCGGGAGCTCCACCGCAAGGGCATCTACCCGCCCATCGACCCCCTGCCCTCCCTTTCCCGGCTCATGAACAACGGCGTGGGCAAGGGCAAGACCCGGGAGGACCACAAGCAGGTTTCCGACCAGCTCTACTCCGCCTACGCCAACGGGGTGGACATCCGCAAGCTGGTGGCCATTATCGGCGAGGACGCCCTCACCGAGAACGACCGCCGCTACTTGCAGTTCGCCGACGCCTTTGAGAAGCACTTCATCAACCAGGGCCAGCAGAACCGCTCCATTGAGGAGAGCCTGCAGATCGCCTGGGCGCTTCTTTCCATGCTGCCCCAGGGGGAGCTCAAGCGGATTTCCAAGGACCATATCGGCAAGTACTACGGGCAGAAGCTGGAAGAGATCTGGGGTGCTCCCCAAGCCCTGGACTAAGGAGGTTAGATGAGCCAGGTAAGCCCCACCCGCATGAACCTTCTGCAACGGCGCGGCCAGATGCGCCTGGCGCAGAAGGGGGTGGACCTCCTCAAGAAGAAGCGGGATGCCTTGGTGGCGGAGTTCTTCGGCCTGGTAAGGGAGGCCTTGGAGGCCCGCAAGGCCCTGAACCAGGCGGCGCAGGAAGCCTATGGGGCCTTGCTTCTCGCCCAGGCCTTTGACGGGCCGGAGAGTGTTTCCGCCGCCGCCTTGGGGGTGAGGCCCCTCGAGGAGGTGGAGGCGGAGGTGGAAAACGTCTGGGGGAGCAAGGTGCCGAGGCTCAAGGCCACCTTCCCCGATGGGGCCTTGCTCTCCCCGGTGGGCACCCCGGCCTACACCCTGGAAGCCGCCCGTGCCTTCCGCCGCTACGCCGAGGCCTTGATCCAGGTGGCCAACACGGAAACCCGCCTGAAGAAGATCGGGGAGGAGATCAAGAAGACCACCCGACGGGTGAACGCCCTGGAGCAGGTGGTAATCCCCGGGATCCGATCCCAGATCCGCTTCATCCAGCAGGTTCTGGAGCAGCGGGAGCGGGAGGATACCTTCCGGCTAAAGCGCATCAAGGGCAAGATCGAGGCCCGGGAGGCGGAAGCGGAGGGAAGCCGCCCCAACCCCCAGCTGGAGATCGGGGCCGGGCTTTAGCACCTTCCTAGAGGGGTAGAAAAAAAGGCCCCGGGTCATGACCCGGGGCCTTGTGCGCTTCCCTACTGAGCCTTCGCCTCTTTCAGCATATTGAGGAGCACGGTCTGGAGGATGCCGCCATTCTTGTAGTAGTCCACCTCCACCGGGGTGTCCAGGCGGGCGATGGCCTGGAAGCGAACCTCCGTGCCATCCTCCTTCCTGGCCACCACCTCCACTTTCTTGCGGGGGGTGAGGTCCTCAAGGCCCAGGATGTCGTAGACCTCGTAGCCGGTTAGGCCCAGGGTTTCCCGGTTCTCGCCCGGCAGGAACTCCAGGGGCAGGACCCCCATCCCCACCAGGTTGGAGCGGTGGATCCTTTCAAAGCTTTCCGCCAGCACCGCCTTGATGCCCAAAAGGAAGGTACCCTTGGCGGCCCAGTCGCGGCTAGAGCCGGTGCCGTACTCCTTGCCGGCGATGACCAGAAGGGGGGTGCCCTCCTGTTGGTAACGCATGGCCACGTGGTAGACGAAGTCCACCTCTCCCTCGGGAAGCTTCTTGGCGTAGCCCCCCTCCACCCCATCCAGCATCAGGTTCTTGATGCGGATGTTGGCGAAGGTGCCCCGCATCATCACCTCGTGGTTGCCGCGCCGGGAACCGTAGGAGTTGAAGTCCTCGGGTTTGACCCCCTTGGAGATCAGGTACTGGCCCGCCGGGCTTTTCACCGGGATGGCCCCGGCGGGGGAGATGTGGTCGGTGGTCACGGAATCCCCCAGGACCAGGAGCACCCGGGCTCCCCGGATGTCCCCCACCTGGTGCTGGCCCAGGTTCTGGAAGAAGGGGGGCTTCTGGATGTAGGTGCTCTCGGGATCCCAGCCGAAGAGCTCCCCCGTGGGGGCGGGCAGGGCCTGCCAGCGCTCGTCCCCCTGGAAGACCCGGGCGTATTCCTTCTTGAAAAGCTCAGGGTCCAGGGTCTTGGCCATGGCCTCCCGGATCTCCTCCATGGAGGGCCAGATGTCCTTGAGGTAGACGGGTTTGCCGTTGGGGTCGTTGCCCAGGGGCTCCGTGGTGAAGTCGATGTCCATGCGGCCCGCCAGGGCGTAGGCCACCACCAGCATGGGGCTCGCCAGGTAGTTGGCCTTCACGTGGGGGTTGATGCGCCCTTCAAAGTTGCGGTTGCCGGAGAGGACGGCGGCCACCACCAGGTTCCCCTCCTCCACCGCCTTGGCGATGTCCTCGGGCAGGGGGCCGGAGTTGCCGATGCAGGTGGTGCACCCGTAGCCCACCACGTGGAAGCGCAGGGCCTCGAGGAAGGGAAGGAGCCCGCTGGCCTCCAGGTAGTCGGTGACCACCTTGGAACCCGGGGCCAAGGAGCTCTTCACCCAGGGCTTGGTGTCCAGGCCCGCTTCCACCGCCTTCTTGGCCAAAAGCCCGGCTCCCAGCATCACCGTGGGGTTGGAGGTGTTGGTGCAGCTGGTGATGGCGGCGATGACCACGGAGCCGTGGGTGAGCTCAAACTCCTCGTCCTGGCGCTTCACCAGCACCTTCTTGTTCAGCTGGTCCGGGGTAAGCCCGAAGCCCCTTTCCTTCACGGGCTTGGTGAGGTGGGCCAGGAAGCTCTGCTTCACCTCCTTGAGGGCCACCCGATCCTGGGGCCGCTTGGGGCCGGCCAGGGAGGGTTCCACCGTGGAGAGGTCCAGCTCCAGGTACTCGGAGTAGCGCACCCGTTCCTCCGCCTCAGGCGTGCGGAAAAGCCCGTTGGCCTTGGTGTAGGCCTCCACCAACGCGATGAGCTCCTCCGGGCGGCCCGTAAGCCTCAGGTAGTTTAGGGTTTCCTCGTCCACGGGGAAGAAGCCCATGGTGGCCCCGTACTCGGGGGCCATGTTGGCGATGGTGGCCCGGTCCGCCAGGGAGAGCTTGGCCACCCCAGGCCCATAGAACTCCACGAACTTGCCCACCACCCCGTGCTTGCGGAGGATCTCGGTGATGGTCAGGACCAGGTCGGTGGCGGTGGCTCCCTCGGGAAGCTCCCCGTAGAGCTTGAAGCCCACCACCTTGGGGGCCAGCATGTAGTAGGGCTGGCCCAGCATCACCGCCTCAGCCTCAATGCCCCCCACGCCCCAGCCCAGAACCCCGAGGCCGTTCACCATGGTGGTGTGGCTGTCGGTGCCCACCAGGCTGTCGGGGAAGGCTAAGGTGAGGCCTCCTTCCTCCTTGGTCATCACCACCTTGGCCAGGTACTCCAGGTTCACCTGGTGGACGATGCCGGTGCCGGGGGGCACCACCCGGAAGTTTTCCAGGGCTCCCTGGGCCCACTTGAGGAGCAGGTAGCGCTCCCGGTTCCGCTCGTATTCCTTCTCCACGTTGTAGAAGAAGGCGTAGGCGGTGCCGAAGGCGTCCACCTGCACGGAGTGGTCGATGACCAGGTCGGCGGGCACCACGGGGTTAATGCGCTTGGGGTCCCCGCCCCGCGCGGCCACGGCATCCCGCATGGCGGCCAGGTCCACCACCGCCGGTACCCCGGTGAAGTCCTGGAGGATGACCCGGGCCAGCTTCAGGGGCACGTTGATCTCCCCCGGCTCAGGGGTCCAGCGGGCCAGGGCCTCGATGTCCTCACGGGTTACCTGGTAGCCGTCCTCGTTTCTGAGGAGGCTTTCCAGCATGATGCGGATGGAGAAGGGAAGGCGGCTTACCTCGGCAATCCCTTTCCTTTCCAGTTCCGTGAGGTCAAAGTAGGCGTAGGTGCCGCTTGGGGTGTTAAGGGTCTTAAGGGTTTGGAAACTATCCTTCATGGCTGCTCCTTTCCCTTCCCCCTTTCCAAACCACACCCAGCGGGTTGCAAACCCCGGTACCCGGGCGCCAAAGCCAGGGTTGCGGATGGATGTGGGTTTTGGGGGGAAGTGTTCCGAGGGGGGGCGCCCGCCCCGGCTTTTCCCACTATACCACCTTGGCCCTCAGCGGTGGGCCTGGGACGGGGGAGGGGCGTCCAGGCCCAGGCCTTCCAAGAAGAGCAGGACCTCCTCCTGGATCTCCCGCCATAGGGCTTCCCGGGGCCTTCGGGCGGGCCGGTCCCCCTGCTGGGGGCCGTAGGCGCCAAAGCCCGCATGGTTCAGCCCTTCCACGAAGACCACCCGGGCGTTTTTGGGAAGGAGCCGGGCCTTCTCCCGGGCTTTTTCCGGGGGGAGAAGGCCGTCTTCCGTGCCGAAAAGGGCCAGGACGGGAAGGTTTTCCTGGGAAAGATCCTTTTCCGGGTAGCTGGCGAAGAGGATGAGGGGAAGCCCTTCCGAGGCGGCCAGCTCTGCCGCCGCCACCCCGCCTAGGCTGTGCCCGCCCACCACCCAAGGGAGCCCGGAATGGGCCCGGTGGGCCTCCAGGGCCCTTTCCTTTCCCAGGAGGGCGATGCCCGAGGGAACCTTCAAAAGGACCACCAGGTACCCCGCCTCCGCCACCGGGGCCAGGACCGGGGCGTAGGCCAAGGGCTCCACCCGGGCCCCGGGGTAGAAGGCCAAAAGGGCCTTGGGGGCTTTGGGGATGAGCTCTAGGCCGTAAGAAGTCTCCCGCACCTCGAGGCCAGCTTGCATCAAGGCCTCCTGGGCCACGCCCTCCGCCTTTAAGGGTCTAAGGAAGTAGTGGGCTACCCCAACCACGGCCAGAGCGATGAGGAAGGCCGCCACCAAGAAGAGGAGAAGGAGCTTTTTGGCGCTCATGGATCACCTCAGGATCGCTTCCCGGGCCCTTCGCCCTTCAAAGGCGTAGAAGGCCGCGGGCACCACGAAGAGGGTGAGGAGGGTGGAGGAAAGAAGCCCCCCCAGGATGATCACCCCTAGAGGCCTGCGGTACTCCGCCCCTTCCCCGGTGCCCAGGAGCAGGGGAAGGCTGATGATGAGCACGGTGAGGGTGGTCATGAGGATCGGCCTTAAGCGGAGCCGGGCCGCCTCCACCAGGGCTTCCCTCAAGGGCTTTTCCCGCATGCGCCTTACGGCGAAGTCCAGGAGGAGGATGGCGTTTTTGGTGACCAGACCGATGAGCATCACCACCCCCAGCACGCTGATCACGTCCAGGCCGGTTCCCAAAAGGTAGGTGAGCCAGAAGGCCCCCACCAAGGCTAAGGGAACGGGGAGGAGGAGGTAAAGGGGGTAGCGCCAGGCGTTGAACTGGCTGGCGATGACCAGGTAGTTGAGCACCAGGGCCAGGGCGAAGGCCAGGGGAGCCAGCCGGGCCAGTTCCCCGGTGAAGCTACCCAGGCCCGTGGCCAGAAGCTCCACCCCATCGCCCAGAAGCCCCTTGGACTGGAGCTCCGCCTCCAGCTCCCTTTGGATCTGGAAGGTCCCGGGGGCATCCGGCTTCAGGTTGATGTTGATGCCGGCGGCGTAGGCTTGGTTGCGCCTCGAGATCAGGGTGGGCCCCGGCCGCTCCACGAACCGCCCCAGGCTTCCCAGGGGCAGGAAGGCGCCCAGGGCAGGGGCGTAGATGGGCAGGGAGAGGAGGTCGGACTCGCCCCCGAGGCGTAGGGGATCCACCTGGACCACGATGGCCAGTTCCTCGCCGCCCCTCCTGGCGGTGGCCGCCTGGGTGCCCGAGAGGTAAAGGCGCAGGGTCTGGGCCACGTCCAAGGGGGTGAGGCCGGTGCCGGAAAGCCGGGCAGGATCCGGCACGAAGACCCGTTCCCGCTGGGTGGCCTCGAGGGTGTTCTTCACGTTGAGGACATAGGGTTTTTCCGCAATCAGCTGGGTGATCTCCCTCACCTGCTTCTCCAAAAGGGCCCGGTCGGGGCTGGTGACGAAAAACTGCAGGTCCGCATCCCCGGCCTCGGGGCCGGTCTGGGCCAGGACCCGTAGGTCGGCTCCAGGGAAATCCTTAAGGGCCTCCCGTCCTTGGCGGTTGAAAACCTCGGTGAGGGTGAAGATGTCCTGGCGCTCGTTCTTGGGTTTCAGGACGATCTGGAGCTGCACCCGGCTGGGGTCCCCCACCTGGGCCCCGCCGGTGGCGCTGGCCCCCACGGTGGTGACCACCCGCTTCACCGCCGGGTGGGAGAGGAAGTAGGCCTCGAGGGCCCTTGCCGCCCGGTCGGAGACCGCCAGGGGGGTGTCCTTGGGCAGGAGCAAGGTGGCGGTGAGGACCCCGGTGTCGGAGCGGGGGGTGAAGTTGAATGGGATCCTGGGCAGGATGGGGAAGAAGGAGAGGAAGGCCAGGGTGGCGAGGCCCAGGACCACCCAAGGCCGTCTTAGGACCTGGCCAAGGCTTCGGGCATAGGCCTCGGTGAGGCGGTGCATCAAGGCCTCGGAGCTGGCGTGGAGGAGGTGGGTGAGGGCTCCTACCAGGTCCAGGAAAAAGCGGCCCAGGTAGCGCCCGAGGCCGAGGAGGGCGGGGTACAGGGGAAGGAGGAGAAGCCAAAGGGGCCCCTGCCGGTAGAGGAGGAAGGCGGCCAGGGCTCCGAGGAGAAGGCCCACTGGGGTGCGGAAGCCCCTTCGGTAAGCGAAGCGGAGGTCCTGGGGCAGGAGGCGTAGGGCCAGAAGGGCTTCCTTGGGGCTTGGGGGCTCGGGGTCCGGGAAGTAGGCCAGGCGCACGGTGAGGAAGAGGAGGGCCTCCAGCCAGCTCACGGCGATGGCCGCGGCCATCCCAAGGCCGAACTGCTGGAAGATCTGGCCGATGATACCCGGGAGGAAGCTGATGGGGAGGAATACCGCGAGAAGGCTCAGGGTGGCGGCGGCCACCGCCACGGAAACCTCGCTGGCCCCTTTCAGCACCGCTTCCTTGAGGCCGTACCCCATGCGCCGGTAGCGGTCGATGTTCTCCGCCACCACGATGGAGTCGTCCACCACGATGCCCACCGCCACGGTGAGGGCGAGGAGGCTGATCAGGTTGTAGGTGAAGCCCAGAAGGCCGAAGAGGAGGATGGCTCCGGAGAGGGTGATGGGGATGGCCAGGATCACGGAGAAGACGGAGTTCAGCTTCCCCAAGAAGACCAACACCACCAAGGACACCGCCAAGGCAGCCAGGAAGGCCTCCCGCACCGTGTCCAAAACGGCGGCTCGGATAAAGCGGGTGGAGTCCAGGGCGATCTCCGCCCGGTAGCCTGCGGGGAGTTTGGTTTCCGCCAGGGTCTTTTTGACCCCGTCCGCCACGGCCACGGCGTTGGAGTCGGGGGTCTTCACCACCGCCAGGAGGACGGCGGGGCGGCCGTTCAGGCGGTTTAGGGTGCTGGGCTCCTCCGCCCGCTCCTCCACCCGGGCCACGTCCCGGATCCTGAGGCCCCGGGAGGGGTCCAGGACCAGATCCGCCACCTCCTCGGCGGTGGCGGGGGTGTTGCGCAGGGTGTAGACCAGGCGCTTTTCCCCCTCGGTGAGGCTTCCCAAGGGCAGGTTCAGGGCCGAGGTGGAAAGCGCCTGCACCACCTGGCCGGGGGCTACCCCTAAGGCCTCGAGGCGGCCTGGCTCCAGGTAGACCCGGATGGCCCGCTTGGGCGCCCCGGTGAGGCGGATGTCCGCCACCCCCGGCACCAGCTGGAGGCGGGGCTTTAGGGTTCGCTCGGCGTAGCGCAACACCTGGGAGAGATCCTCCCCGGGCGCCTCGAGGGCCACGTAGAGGATGGGGCTTGCCGAGGGGTCAAACTTCTGCACCACGGGGGGCGAGGCATCCTTGGGAAGCAGGGCGCGGGCGGCGGCCACCTTCTGGCTCACCTCCACCGCCACCCGGTCCACGTCCACCCCTTGCTGGAACTGCACGAAGACCAGGCTGAAGCCCTCGGTGGAGCTGCTTCCGATGGTGTCCACCCCGCTTAGGGTGGAAAGGGCGTCCTCGAGGGGCTTGGATACTTGCTCCGCCACCTCCTCGGGACCGGCCCCGGGGTAGCTGGTGGAAACCGCCACCACGGGCACGCTGAAGCGGGGCAGGAGCTCCACCCCAAGTCCAAGGCCCAGGAGCAGACCCACCAGGACCAGGCCCACGAAGATGGCGGTGGCGAAGACGAACCGCTCCACGAAGAAGGCCACCAGGGGGTTGGTCCTCACCGAACCACCTCCACGGGATCCCCATCCTTGAGGCCCACGGGCACGGGATGGATGACCTCGGCACCCTCGTCAAGGCCCTCCACCGCTGCCTGTCCGCCTTCTTGGGCGAGAAGGCGCACGGGGGTTTTTCTCGCCTTCCCCTCCTTCACCTGGTAGACCAGGGTTTCCCCCTCCTGGACCTGGAGGCTCGTTGCGGGGATGAGGAAGCCTTCGGCCAGCTTTACCCGGTAGCGCACCTCGGCGGGACCCGGGAGAAGGGTGCCTTCCGGCTTCAGGACCACCTCCACCAGGCGGGTCTGTCCCGGGAGGTCCGTCTTGCGCAGGAGGCGTGCCCGCACCTCCCGCCCGTTTTGCCTGATGAGGAAGGGCGTTTCTGGGGTGAGGGCGCTGGCTTGGTCGGGGGGGAGGTAGACCTTGGCCAAAAGGCGGTCCGTGGTGGCCAACCGGAAGGCCCGGCTTCCCGTTCCCACGAACTCCCCTTCCCTTACGAAGACCTCCACCACCTCCCCGGCGAAGGGGGCCCGCACCGTGCTTTCCTTGAGGTTCCTTTCCGCCTGGCGCACCTGGAGCCGGGCGGCCTCCACCTGAAGCTCAAGAAGCCGGAGGTCCTCCCCCCGCTCCAGGCGGGATAGGGCCTCGAGGGCGTTCTGGTAGTTGCTTTCCGCCTGGCGGTACTGGGCCTCGAGGGCCTTGAGGTCCAATGGGGCCAAGGCCCCCGCCGAAAGCAGGGCCTGGCCTTCCTCGTAGCGCTTCTTGGCCGCCTGGAGCTGGGCCTCTGCCGCCTGGAGCTGGGCCTTGAGGGTGGCCCGGTTTCCCGCAAGCTGGTTTCGGGCGCGCTCCAGGTTGGCCTCGGCTTGTTTTAGGTTAAGCCTGGCGGCCTCTAAGGCCTCCTGGAAGGGAGCTGGGTCCAGGTAGACCACCCCTTCCCCCGCCGACACCCGGGTGCCGGCGGGAAGGGTTCGCAGGACCCGGCCGGAGGCGCCTGCCGCCACCAGGCTCTCCTTTTCTGCCTGCAAGGTGGCGGAGGCCCGTACCTCCCGCTCGAGGATTCCAAACTTTGCCCGCACGGTGCGCACCTCCGTGGCCAGGGTAGGGGTGGGAGGGGCCTCGGGGGCTTTGGCCTCCTTGGGGGCGCAGGCGCTGAGGAGGATGAGGCTTAGGGCAAGGCTTGCCATCGGGCGCATGGTTTCCTCCTTAGCGGCTCGCCAGAAGGCTGTAGTAAGCCTTCAGGTAGGCGTGCTTGGCCTGCTCCAGGGAAAGCGCCGCCTGCTTGAGGGCGAGTTCCTGTTGTAGAAGGCCTAACCGGCTGGTGAGCCCGGCCTGAAAGCGCTTCTCCTCGGCGTGATAGCGCTCCTGGGCTGCCCGGTAAGCTTCCTCCGCCGTTTTCACCCCTTGCAGGAGGGGGGATAGCTGGCGGTACCTGGCCTGCAGGCCCAGCCTTAGGGAGCGCTCCAGGTTGGCCAGGTTGGCCTCGAGGGTTTGGATCTGGTCCTCCAGGGCCTCGATCTCCTTCCTCGGGACGAAGCTTTCGTCCAAGAGGCCCCGCTGGAAGCGGAGAAGGGCCAAGGACTGCTTCAGCTGAAGGAGATCAGCGTGCTCCTGAAGAAGGGTCTCCACCACCTTCTCCTCGGGGAGGGCTGGCAGTTCCTTGACTCCTTCCGGCTTCCAATCGCCCACCAGGTTCGCCAGGGCGGCCAGGGCGGTATCCCGTCCCCGTTGGGCCAGCTCCAGGTTCTTCCTGGCCTCCAGAAGCCGGTTTTGTGCCTCCAGGAGGTCCAGGCTGGTGGCCCCGCCTCCCTTGAGGCGGATCTCCGTGGCCTTGAGTCCCAGCTCGGCCACCTCCACCGCCTTTTCCGCCAGGTCCACCTGCAGGAGGGCTTCATAGGCCTGGGTGTAGGCGGAGACGATCTCGCTTTCCGCCTGGGCCAGGGCCCGTTGGAACCTGGCCTCGGCCAGATCCCTGGCCTGGCGCGCTTGCAACTCGGCCAAAGCCGTGCGCAAAGGGTCCTGGAGGGTGCGGGCCAGCTCTTTCTGCTTGGTTTGGTAGTCCAAGCGGGCCGTGACCACCGCCGCCACCTCCGGTGCCTTTTTCAGGGCCTCGGGGAGGGGCTGGGCTAAGCCAGGAGCCAGGAGCACGAGTAAGGCTAGGGCGCTTTTTCTCATGGGGTCACCTCCGGCAGGAGTTCGCCGTAGAACTGGTAAAGCTCCATCCACTTGGTTCTCAGGTCGCTTTCCGCCTGGGCCAGGGCCAGTTCCGCCTGGGCAAGGGAAAGCTCCGCCTGCAACAGGGCCAGGGGGCTTTCCAGGCCCAGTTCCAGGCGCTTTTTCGTTTCCGCCAGGGTCCTTTCCTGGGCCTCGAGGCGGAGGCGGGCTAGTTCGAGGGACGTCCTCAGGGTTTTCAGGGAGTTATTCAGGGTTTCTTCCTGAAGCCGGGCTTGTCTTTCGGCCGCCTTTAAGGCTTCCTCCGCCCCCCGCACCTGGGCCTCTGCGGCCTCCAGGGCGGCGAAAAGACCCGGGGAGAGGGTGAGGGAAAAGGAGAGCCTCATTTCCTCCAGGGTGCGGTAGCTACCCCCTCCGGGTAGGCTGGTGGGCCTTTGCGCGGGATCCTGCCGGGTGTAGGCCAGGGTGGGTTGCAGGGTCCGGCTGGAAAGGCTCAGGGCCAGGGTGTCGTTCCCGCTTGGGTAGAGGAGGTAGCTGGCCTTGACCTCGGGGAAGAGGGTGCGGAGGGCGCTCATGTGGGCGATCCTGGCTTCCTCCAGGCTCAGGCGGGCTTCCTCCAGGGAAAGGGGCGTGGTGCCTTGGGGTGGGGAGATCTCGGGAAGGGGCTTGGTGAGGTCCACCAGCCCCTCCGCTCCCTTCCTGGCCAGTTCCACGTTCCTCTTGGCCTCCAGGAGGCGGTTTTCCGCTTCCTTCAGGGCAAGTTCCGCCTCCCGGAGCTCCTTGGGGTTGGCCTGGCGTTTCCGAGCTGCCTCCAGGGCTGCCCGGGCTAGTTCTACTCCCTTTTGCGCCAGCTTTTCCCCCAAGAGGGCCAGCTGGTAGCGTCCGTATGCGGCCACCGCCTGGGTTTGCAGGGCGGTGAGGGCCTTGCGGTAGCCGAGCTCCGCTCTTCGGTAGGCGATGCGGGCCCGTTCCAGGCTGTCCTGAATGTCCCCGAAGGGGAAGGGAGTGAGGACCAGGGCCAGGGTGAGGCTTCCCCCCGTGGCGGGCAGGCTTTGGCAGAGGGAGGGAGGAGTGCACTCGTATCCCAGGCGGGCGTAGTTCCCCTGCACATTGAGGGCAAAGGGGGAGGCCTGGGCCTCGAGGGACCTGGTGGCAGCCTGCAAGAGGGCCTGGGCCTGCTGGGCCAGGGGGTGGTCCTTGAGGGGACTCAGCGCCCCCTGGGCCAATGCGGGAAGGAGAAAGAGGAAGAGGGCGAGGGCTTTAGCCACCTTCCACCTCCGTGAGCTTGCGCAGGAGGTCGCGGAAAAGGAGGAGCTCCTTAGGGCTGAGCCGGGCCAGGTGCTGCCCGTAGGCCTGAAGCCAGGCTTCCTGTAGGCGCTTGTGCACGGCCTCCCCCTTGGGGGTGAGGCGGAGGAGGACCCTGCGGCGGTCCTGGGGGTCTGGGTGGCGCTCCAGGAGGCCAGCTTCCTCCAAGGAGGCAAGGAGGTGGGATACCTGGGAGGGGAGGACCTCCAGCTGTTCCGCCAGGCGGGAGGGAAGCTGGACTCCTTCCTTCACCCGGCGGAGCACCTCCGCCTGCAGGAGGGAAACCCCCTCCTGAGCGAAGATCTCCTTGGCCCGGGAGAGCAAAAGGCGCATCAGGGCGTAACCCAGGCGGGATAGCTCCTCCACTAAAGGGGTGGGCGGACCCTTCATATGTGTAAACTATACACGGATATCAATGAAAAGCGTGAGGGCGCTTGGGCGTCTTCCTGGTGTAGAATGACAAAAGGTGATATGGACAGACCTCCCAGTCGGTGGCTCTTCTTCCTGCCCTTCGGTTCCCTAGCCCTGGCCCAGTCCCAAGCCCCAAGCCCTGGGGACCTTTTTCTTTTGGTCCTCCTCCTGGCCTTTTCCGCCTTTTTCTCCGCCAGCGAAACCGCCTTCACCACCCTATATCCCTGGAAGGTGCGGGAGCTGGCGGAAACCCAGGGGGGTCCCTTCCGGCTCCTCGCCCGGGACATCACCCGCTTCCTCACCACCATCCTGGTGGGGAACAACCTGGTGAACATCGCCGCCACCGCCTTGGTGACGGACCTGGCCACCCGGGCCTTCGGCTCGGCCGGCGTGGGCCTGGCCACGGGGCTCATGACCTTCCTCATCCTGTTCTTCGGGGAGATCACCCCCAAATCCATCGCCGTGCACCATGCGGAGGTCCTGGCCCGGGTGGGGGCCTGGCCCATCTACCTCCTCTCCGTCCTCCTCTACCCCGTGGGCCGCTTCTTCAGCCTGGTTTCCGTTTTCCTGCTCAGGGTGCTGGGCCTGGAGCCCCGGGATACCCCCCTGGTGTCCGAGCGAGAGCTCAAGCTCATCCTGGCGGGGGCGGAGGAGTCCGGCACCATCGAGGCCCAGGAGGAGGAGATGATCCACTCCATCCTGGAGCTGGAGGAAACCCCCGTGCGGGAGATCATGACCCCCCGGGTGGAGATGGTGGCCATTGAGGCGGACGCCAGCCTGGAGGACTTCCTCCACCTCTTCCGGGAGCACCGCTACAGCCGGGTTCCCGTCTACAAGGAGAACGTGGACCACATCGTGGGGGTGGCCTACGCCAAGGACCTGCTGGACTACTACTGCGAGGAGGATCTTAAAGGGCGCACCGTGGCCTCCATCGCCCATCCTCCCTACTTCGTCCCCGAGAACATGGATGCCTGGTCGCTCTTGAGGGAGCTTCGCCGGCGGAAGGTGCACATGGCCATCGTGGTGGACGAGTTTGGGGGCACGGCGGGCCTGGTCACCTTGGAGGACGTGATGGAGGAGATCGTGGGGGAGATCTACGACGAGACCGACGAGCCGGAGGACCTGGCCATTCGCAGGCTTCCCGACGGCTCCTTCTCCATCCAGGCCCAAACCCCCGTGGACGAGGTTTCCGAGGCCCTGGGGGTGGAGCTTCCAGAAGGGGAGTACGACACCCTCTCCGGTTTCCTCTACGAGCAGTTCGGCCGCATCCCCGGCGTGGGGGAGAGCGTGGAGTGGCAGGGGTTCCGGTTCGTGGTGGAAAGCGCCGACCAGCGCCGGATAGAAAGGGTGCGGGTGGAGAGGTTGGTGGAGCATGGAGAGGGTTAGGGCCATCCTCAAGGCCCATGTGGAGCGGGCCTACGCTCCTTACTCCGGCTTCCCCGTGGTGGCCCTGGTGGAGGCGGAAGGGGAAAGCTTCCTTGGGGTCAACGTGGAAAACGCCTCCTTTCCCCTTTCCCAGTGCGCGGAGCGCAATGCGGTGGCCGCCATGGTCCTGGCGGGGAAGAGGCGGATAGACCGGGTGCACATCTATAGCCCGAAGGGCCCCATCCCCCCTTGCGGGGGATGCCGCCAGGTGCTTTTTGAATTTGGCTCCTCCGGGACCGAGGTGGTCATGCACGGGCCCGAGGGGTATGTGGTGAGGACCCTGGGAGAGCTTTTGCCCCTGGGTTTTAGGCTCTAGAGGGGTAAAACCAGGCTTTGCCGGAAAAAGCCCGGGACCTCGAGGGTGAGTTCCAGCCTTTCAGAGCCCCGTTCCAAGCCTGGCCTGAAGCCCGTCACCTGAAGCCGGCCCTCGCCCCGGGCGGGGAGGTCCACCTGCACCCGGAAGCTTTGGCCCAGAAGAACCAGGTTGCCCTCCACCCGGAGGGGGAAGGGGTTGGGGTTTTCCAGGAAGAAGTTCACCCCTGCCCGGCGCACCCTTGGGGGCTCCAGGGGAAAGCTTAAGCGGGTGCGGAAAAAGGTGAGGTGCTGGCCCAGGGTGGCGCCTTCCAGGGCCACCTCCACCCCTTCCCGGGAAAGGAGGGCTCTTGCGGTGGCAAGGGCTTCCCCGGGGGTCAGGCGCACCAGGAGGACCTCCTCCTTCCTTCCGGGAGGCAGGGTGAGGTCCAGGGGCACCGCCACCTCCCCCACCCTGAGCCGGGTGCCAAAGGTGGAAAGGGGCAAGGGGAAGGGGTTGGGGTTGTGGAACTCCACCCTCAGGCCCAGGAGGAGGGCAGGCTCTTGGCTTATTTCCAAGCCCCGCACCTCGGCCGAGAGCAAACGGGCCTCAGGGGTCAAGGCCCTGGGGGCGCAGGCGGCCAAAAGGCCCAGGGTCAAGAGGCCTAAAAGAATTCTCACAGGAGCCATCCCTCCTCCTTGAGGGCTTCCAAAACGGGCCGAAACTCCTTCCAGATAGGGCTTTCCTGGGGATAGGGAGGCCTTGGGTAACCGGCGGGTAGGCCCAGGTGCCTCATGGCCTGCTTGAGGAGGGGTACCCCACCTCTGGAAAGAAGGTTCCCCAAGGGGAAGAGGCGCTTTTGCAGGGCCTGGGCTTCGCCGAGGCGGCCGGTCCGGAAGGCCTCCAGGAGGGACCGGTAGGCCCTGGGGGCCAGGTTAGCCGCCGCCAGGATGCCTCCTTCGGCTCCCAGGGCCAAAGCCCCCAGGAAGGTGGGGGCGTGGCCGGTGAAGACCCGGAAGTCATCCCTCAGATGGGCCTGGTAAAAGGCCAGGCGGGTTAGGTCCCCGCTGGAGTCCTTGATTCCCGTGATCCTGGGGTGTTGGGCCAGGGTTTCCACCGCGGAAAGGGGTAGGTCCACTTTGGTGTTCTGGGGCACGTGATAGAGGAAGATGGGCATCCTTTCCGCCAGGGCTTGGTAGTAGGCCACGAGCCCCTCGCCGAGGCTTGCGTGGTAGTAGCGGGGAGGCGTGGCCAGAAGGGCCAGGGCGCCTGCTTCCTGGGCCTCGAGGAGGGCCCGTTCCGCCTGGGGCAGGGTCTCCTCCATGAGGCCCACCAGGAAAGGCTTCCGGGGTTTTAGGGCCCGAAGCCCCCTGGCCCGTTCCTCCGGGGTCAGGTGGACGCCTTCCCCGTTGGAGCCGTAGATGAGAAGCCCGTCCACCAGAGGTTCCAGGGCTTCCGCCAGTTCCCGAAAGGCCTCCGTGTCCAGGCGGCCTTCCCGGTCAAAGGGAGTGGGGATGGGTGGAAGGATCATGCGGGCCTCCTCAGGCTAAAGACTAACACCAGGAGGTGTAGCCCATAGGCCAGGATCAGGAGGGTGGGTTTCTGGCCCTCCTGGAGGGCCAGGAGCCCATAGGCAGCCAAAAGGAGGAGGACAATGCCCAGGCCCGAGGAGAAGCCCAGGCTTCCCGGTACCAGGAGGCGCACCCCCAGGGCCCAGGAGGGGGGGACCGGGGCCCTGCGCCTGGGCAGGAGGAAGGTGAGGAGGTGGTAGAGGAGAAGGAGCCAGAAGCCAGCGAAGGCCCAGGGCTTTACCCCGTCAGGAAGGGGGGTGCTGAGGTGCACGAACCCCCGGAAGGGATCCTCCTGGAGGCGCTTTACCTCCACCTGGAGGAGGGCCAGGTAAAGGGTGCGCAGGGTGGGACCCGGCTCCCTGGCCCCCCAGGGATCCTGCCCCAGTTGGAGGGCCGTGCGGATGGGTCCCTCGAGGGGAGCCTTACGGTAGGCTTGGGCCAGGGAGGTTTCGTCTCCCCTAAGGGCCAGGGCGAAGGGCAAAGCGGCTTCCCGCAGGAGGCCCTGGGCCTCCTTGGGGGCCTCCGAAAGGAGGGCGTAACCCAGAAGGGCCTTGACCTCGGGAGTGGGGGGAAGGGTGCGGAGCCAGTCCTGGGCTTTTTGGGTACGGAGGGTGCCTTGGTCCAAGGGAGGGGCGAAAAGCCCTTTTCGCACCTGGGCGTCCAGTCCCTGGAGGAGGAGGCCCAGGCTGAGGGCCAGGAAGAGGACCAGGGCCAGCACCCGTTCCCCCAGGCTGGCGTAGGCCAGGTGAAGGTGCCTAAGGCGCAGGAGGGGGTGCCGCCAGAACCCACCCAGATAGCCGCCGATGGGCTTCAGGTCCTTTAGCTGGGCGGGCAGGTAGTAGAGGAAGAGGTAGAGCATGAGGCCCAGGTAGGCCAGGCCCAGGGTCCAGAGGGCCATGGGAAGCAGGGAAAGCCTGGGGGGAAGCCAGGCGCGCAGGATCTTTCCCGCCTCCAAGAAGGTCAGGGCCTGGGCAGGGTGGCCCTGGGCCTCCAGGTACTGGGCAGTCTCCTGGAAAAAAGCCAAGGAACCTGGGAAGAGAGGGGTGTAGCGGAGGAGGGCCTTGGCCAGGAGAAGGGCCTTTTCGGGGTCCTTCTTCTGCAGAAGGCGGGAGGTCTCCGCCATGCGGGCCACCCCCGGTTGGCCGAAGAAGAGTTCCGGCCTATGGCCCCGGGCCAGGAGGTCCTGGCCGTAGGCCTCCAGGTCCTCCGGGGTGAGGGTGGCGGGGTCCAGGGTCCAGTAGGCATAGTAGGGCCAGGGCTTCGGCGGACTGAGGGCTTCTAGGAGGGAGCCCAGGACCTTTAGGTCCTCCTCCTTGCCTTCAAAGGGCACCCGGGGGAAGGGGATGGGCAGGACCCAGTCCCCCTCGAGGAGGGCTTCAGGGCCTGGCCTGAGGGCCAGGATGCGGGCCGGGGCAAAGTGGAAGGAGAGGGTTTTCTCCTTCGCGCGGGTTTCCACCACCAAAAGCCCCTGGGCCACGTACACCTTATCCCCTTGGACCAAAGGTCCCAGCCAACCCCCCGGGGGTAGGGGCAGGAGGCCCCAGGGGAGCTTGAGCCCTTCCCGGGTCAGCTCGGGGGTGGCGGGGGCAAGGGCGGTGAAGCGGGCTTCCAGGGCACCGGCGGGCAGGGAAAGGCGGATGCGGTACTCCCCGGGGGCCTTGGGGTGTAGCTCCAGCTGGAACCTTCCCTCCTGGGCCTCCACCTCCAGGGTTTCCTGTCCCTCAGGTCCCTCCAGCACCAGGGGGAAGCGCCCTTCGGGCAGGTCCCGTCCCTCCAGGACCACAGGCCTTCCCGCCTGGACTTCCTTCGGGACCACCAGGCTTTGGCCTAAAACCGGGAGTCCCAGAGCCAAGAGGAAGCCGATGGCCCGGGTCAGGAACGCGCGCATGGGGTTATTCTACAGGCATGGGTCTACTGGACATGATCGGCCCGGTGATGGTGGGGCCTTCCTCCAGCCACACCGCCGGGGCCTGCCGCCTGGCCCTTCTGGCCCGGCACCTTTTGGGGGAAAGGCCCAGGCGGGTGGAGTTTGGCCTGCACGGCTCCTTTGCCAAGACGGGAAAGGGCCACGGCACCCACCTGGCCTTGGTGGCGGGGGTTTTGGGCTTTACCCCCGACGACGAAAGGCTTAAGGAAAGCCTTTCCCTGGCGGAGAAGGAAGGCCTCGAGGTGGCCTTTAAGGCAGTGGAGCTTGGGGACGTGCATCCCAACACTGTGCGTATGGTCCTGGAGGGGGAGAAGGAGCGCATTACCGTGACCGGAAGCTCCCTGGGAGGCGGACTGGTGCGCATCTTTGACCTGGATGGCTTCGAGGTGCGCATCACCGGAGCCGCCCCCACCCTGGTGATCCGCAACGTGGACACCCCGGGGGTGGTGGCCCGGGTGGCCCGCATCCTGGCCGATGACGAGGTGAACATCGCCTACCTCACGGTGAGCCGCAAGAAGCGGGGCGGGGAGGCCATGATGAGCCTCGAGGTGGACCGTCCCCTTCCCGAGGTCCCCTTGAGGTACCTGGAGCACCTCTCCTACATCCTCTGGGTGCGGCAGATCCCCCCGGTTATGGACTAAAGCTCCTTGGCCGGGGGGAGTTCCAGGCGCAAACACGCCCCGCCCAAGGGGGTTTTGCAGGTCAGAAGCCTCCCCCCGTGGGCCTCGGCCACCCGCTTGGCGGTGTAGAGGCCAAGCCCCGCGCTTCCCCGGTTCGGGCCTCCTTGGCGGAAGGGCTGGGCCAGGGCTTCCAGGGGCAGGGGAAGCCCTTCCCCGTCGTCCTCCACCTGCAGGGCCCCTTCCTCCACCCGGATGCGCACCTGGGTTTTGGCGTGCCGCAGGGCGTTGTCCAGAAGGTTGGCCAGGGCCCTTTCCAAAAGGAGCCGCTCCCCCCGGGCGAGACCCGCCCCCTCCACCGTTAGGCCAAGCCCCCGCCTTCCCGCTTCCTCCCGGTAACGGAGAAGGAGATCCTCGGCCAAGGCCCTTAGGTTCAGGGTTTCCCGCTGGGGGGTGCGGGTCTCCAGGCGGGAGAGGGCCAGGAGGTTTTCCACGAGAAGGTGGGCCTGGAAGAGCTCCCGCCTCAAGGCCAGAAGGAGTTCCACCCGCTTCTCCCGTCCCAGGTGGTCCGCCCTTTCCAGGTACTCCAGGGCCCGGATGGCGGAAAGCAGGGGGGTTTTCAGGTCGTGGGCCAGGGCCCCGTAGAAGGCTTCCCGGGCCTCCATAAGGCGCTGGAGGCGTTGAAGAAGCTCCCCGAAGCGGGCGCGGAGCAGGGCGATCTCCATGGGGGGAGGCTCCTTGGGGGCGGGTAGCCTGAGCTCGTTCACCGGGCCCTCCTTGACGGAGAGGTAGGCCAGGGCGCGGGTGAGCTCCTCGAGGGGCCTGAGGAGGCTTCGGGCCAGGAAGTATCCCACCGCCCCGGAAACCAGGCCGATGAGGAGAAGCCACAGCACCAAGGGCAGCCAGGGACCCTCCCCCATGAGGCCCAGGGTGAGGGCCAGGACCAGGTTGGGCAGAAAAGCCAGAAGGGCGATAACCAGGGCGAGCCTTGCCCTAAGACTCATCCCGCCCCGCCGAGAGCACCGCCAGGAAGGCCTCCTGGGGCACCTCCACCTTGCCGATGGCCTTGAGCCGCTTCTTCCCCTCCTTTTGCTTTTCCAGAAGCTTCTTCTTCCGGGTTACGTCCCCGCCGTAGCACTTGGCCAGCACATCCTTGCGCAGGGCCTTCACCGTGGCCCGGGCGATGATCTTGCCCCCGATGGCCGCCTGGATGGGTACCTCAAAAAGCTGACGGGGGATGACCTCCGCCAGCTTGTCCACGATGGCCCGGGCCATGGCGTAGGCCTTGTCCCGGTGGGCGATGAAGGTGAGGGCGTCCACGGGCTCCCCGTGCACCAGCACGTTGACCTTGACCAGGTCCCCAGGCTGGTAACCGATCTGCTCGTAGTCCATGGAGGCGTAGCCCCGGGAGAGGCTTTTCAGGCGGTCGTGGAAGTCGTAAAGGATCTCGGCAAAGGGCACCTCGTAGACCAGCTCCACCCGCTTGGTTTCCCCGGGAAGGTAGGTCATGTTCACCAGGCGGCCCCGTTTTTCCTGGACGAGTTGCATGATGGCCCCCACGTATTCCTCGGGGGTAAAGACGGTGAGCTTCACGTAGGGCTCGAGGATCTCCTCGATCTTTGTGGGGTCGGGGAGGTCGGCGGGGTTTAGCACCTCCACCTCCTCCCCGTTTTTCAGGCGCACCCTGTAGACCACGCTGGGGGCGGTGGCGATGAGCTCCAGGCCGAACTCCCGCTCCAGGCGCTCCTGCACGATTTCCGCATGGAGAAGCCCCAGGAAGCCGCAGCGGAAACCGAAGCCCAAGGCGGTGGAGGTTTCCGGCTCAAAGGAAAGGGCGGCGTCGTTGAGCTTGAGCTTTTCCAGGGCATCCCTTAGCCTTCCGTAGTCTCCGGAGTCCACGGGGTAGAGGCCGGCGAAGACCACGGGTTTGGCGGGGCGGAAGCCGGGGTAGGGGGCGTCGGTGGGCCTATGGGCGTGGGTGATGGTGTCCCCCACCTGCACGTCGTGGATGTCCCGGATGGCGGCCACCAGCCAGCCCACCTCCCCTGCGGTGAGCTCCTCCACGGGGATGAGCCCCTGGGGGGTGAAGATCCCCACCTTGTCCACGGTGAACTCCTTGCCGGTGGAGTAGATGCGGATCCGGTCCCCCGGGCGCACCCGGCCCTCAAAGAGGCGGAGGTAGGGGATGACCCCCTGGTAGGCGTCGTAAAGGGAGTCGAAGATGAGGGCCTTAAGGGGAGCTTCCGGGTCGCCCTTGGGGGGTGGGATGCGCTTTACGATGGCCTCGAGGATCTCCTCCACGCCTTCCCCCGTCTTCCCCGAGGCGAAGATGGCCTCGTCGGCGGGAAGGCCCAGCACCTCCTCCACCTCGAGGGCCACCTCCAGGGGCCTGGCGTTGGGAAGGTCGATCTTGTTGATGACGGGGATCATCACATGGCCGTGTTCCAGGGCCATGTAGAACTTGGCCAGGGTTTCCGCCTCCACTCCTTGGCTGGCGTCCACCACCAGAAGGACTCCTTCCACCGCCGCCAAGGCCCGGGAGACCTCGTAGGTGAAGTCCACGTGGCCCGGGGTGTCGATCAGGTTGAAGATATAGGTTTCCCCGTCCTTGGCCCGGTACTCCACCCGCACGGCGCTGGCCTTGATGGTGATGCCCCGCTCGCGCTCCAGCTCCAGGGAGTCCAGAAACTGCTCCCGCATCTCCCGCTCGCTCACCGCATGGGTCAGCTGCAGGATGCGGTCGGCCAGGGTGGACTTCCCGTGGTCCACATGGGCGATGATGGAGAAGTTGCGGATGCGCTTGTCATCCATCCTTCTCATCGTCCAGGGTGGAGGGGGCAAAGTCAAGCTGGCCTGGTGGTTTGGGCGGTATGGGTAGAATGCGGCATGACCCCTGAGATCTGGCCGGGGCTGGTCCGCCTGTACTGGCGCCTGGCCCTGATTCCTTTGGTGTGGATCCCGGTGGTGGTGCTTTATGGGGGCCGGGTGATGTACGCTGCCACGCTCCTTTACTGGTTAAGCCTTCCCGTCGCCTACATCCTGGGCAGGGTCACAGGCATGGGGCGCCTGGCCCTGATTCCTTTGGTGTGGATCCCGGTGGTGGTGCTTTATGGGGGCCGGGTGATGTACGCTGCCACGCTCCTTTACTGGTTAAGCCTTCCCGTCGCCTACATCCTGGGCAGGGTCACAGGCATGGGGCGCCTGGCCGTGGCCCTGCACCTGGGGGTGGCCCTATTCACCGCCCTCATGAGCCTGGTGGCCTCACCGGAGGCGGCGGTCACGGGGCTTTCCGGGGAGGACTGGCGGCTTGGGGTCATGGCCTTCTTCACCGTGGGCGCCTACGCCTTTGCCGCCTTCGCTGGCTGGCCCGGGCTTTGGCTGGCCTTGGCCTATGTCCTCCTCGCCCCCTGGCCCCAGGAGGAAACCCGGTTCCTGGTGGCGGCGGGGGGGCTTTTGGCCAGCATAGCGGGCCTCAGCGTGGCGGCCATGATCCGTCGCCTTCAGGCTTTGCAAAGCCTCATCCAGAGCGAGGCCCTCACCGACCCCCTCACGGGCCTGGCCAACCGCCGCTCCCTGGAGCGGGAGTTTCCCCGGCTCCAGGCCCTGGCCGCCCGGGAGGGGCTTTCCCTGGTCCTTTCCCTCTGGGACCTGGACGACCTGAAGGCGGTGAACGACCGGGAGGGGCATAAGGCGGGGGATGCCCATCTGGTCCGCTTCGCCAGGGTCCTGCGGGAGGAGGCCCGGGAAGGGGATGCCCTTTACCGGGTGGGCGGGGACGAGTTCGTGGGCCTGCACCTGGGCTTAAGGGATGGAGCCTCCCTGGAGGCGCGGGTCCATGCCCGTTTCCCCTCGGTTTCCGTGGGCTTCAGCCAGGTGGAGGGGAAGGAGCTGGTGCAGGCCCTCGAGGCGGCCGATGGGCTCATGTACCGGAAGAAGGGGAGATGAGGACTCTTGCCCCGGGGTTTTGGACCGGGTAAACTTTTGCCGGGGGTTCCCGTGGACCTGGAGAAATCCGTTCGGGAGCTGGCCCGGCGCTTTGCCCGGGAGCGCATCCTGCCCCAGGCCAAGCATCTGGACCAGGAGGCCCGGTTTCCCTGGCCTTTGTTTCGGGAGGCGGCAGGGCTTGGTTTTCCGGTACTGGTGGTCCCGGAGGAGCTGGGCGGGGCAGGGCTTGGGCCCAGGAGCCTGGTCCTGGTGGCGGAGGAACTGGCCTACGCCTGCACCGGGGTGGCGGCAGCCTTGCTCCTCAACAACCTGGTGGCGGATGCCCTTCTCCTCTCGGGAAGTGCCCACGCCCGAAGCTTTCTACCCCGGCTCAGGGAGGAGGTGGCCTCCTACGCCCTTACCGAGCCCCACGCGGGCTCGGATGTGGCCGCCATCCGCACCCGGGCGGAAAGGGTGCCGGGCGGATACCGCCTCCACGGGCGCAAAACCTGGATCAGCCATGCCCCGGAGGCCTCCTTTTTCGTGGTCTTTGCCAAGGTGGCGGAGGGCCGGGAGGGGATCGCTGCCTTTCTGGTGGAGCGGGGGATGGGGGTGGAGGTGGGGCCTCCTTTGCCCAAGCTGGGGCAGAAGGCCTCCCCGGCGGCGGAGGTGTACCTGGACGGCGTCCTGGTGCCCGAGGAGAGCTTGATCGCCCGGGAGGGGTTTGCCCTGGCCATGCGGGTGTTCAACCGCTCCCGGCCCATGGTGGCAGCCTTGGCGGTGGGGCTATTGCGGAGGGCCTTGGACGAGGCCCTGGCCTACGCTGCCATGCGGGAGGCTTTCGGCAGGCCCCTTCTGGAGCACCAGGGGGTGGGGTTTAAGCTGGCGGAGATGCTCATGGACCTGGAGGCCGCCCGCCTCCTCACCCTGAAGGCCGCCGAACTGGCGGAACGAGGCGAGGAGAACGCCTTGGAGGCAGCCACGGCCAAGGCCTTCGCCGCCGACGCCGCCGTGCGGGGGGTGTCGGAGGCCCTCCAGGTCTTTGGCGGAAACGGCTACAGCGAGGAGTATCCCTTGGCCAAACTGTACCGCGATGCCAAGGTGCTCCAGATCTATGAGGGAACCTCCGAGATCCAAAGGCTCGTCATCCTGCGGGAGCTGGTAAGGAGGCGGATATGGGAGAGCCCGTGATCCTCGAGGGGGTACGCACCCCCATCGGCAAGAGGAATGGAGCCTTGCGGGAGTGGCGGCCCGATGCCCTTTACGCCCAGGTCTTGGACGCCCTCCTGGAGCGGACGGGTATCGACCCCGGGCTCATCGGGGATGTGGTCACGGGTTGCGTGACCCAAACCGGGGAACAGGGGGCCAACATAGGACGGCTTGCCGTCCTCCTTTCCCGCCTACCCCAGGAGGTTCCTGCGGTAAGCCTGAACCGCATGTGCGGCTCCAGCCAGCAGGCTGTGCACTTCGCCGCCCAGGCCATCGCTGCCGGCGACCTGGACTTTGCCATTGCCGGCGGGGTGGAGAGCATGACCCGATCCCCCATGTTCTCCGATATCGGGGGAGGCTTCCACACCTTGAATCCGGCGCTTTTTCAGCGGTACGAGCTCGTCCACCAAGGGGAAAGCGCGGAGCGCATCGCAAAGAAGTATGGCCTCTGCCGGGAGGAGCTGGACGAGTGGGGCTATCTCTCCCACAGGCGGGCGGCCCGGGCCATCCAGGAGGGGCGCTTCCGGAGCCAGATCCTTCCCCTGGAGGGGGTGGATGGGGAGGGAAGGCCCTTCCTGCTGGACCGCGACGAAGGGGTGCGTTTCGACGTGGACTACGAGCGGATGCTGGCCTTGAAGCCTGTCTTCCGGGAGGACGGGGTGGTGACCGCCGGCAACTCCAGCCAGGTTTCCGACGGGGCGGCGGCCCTGCTCCTGGGGGATAGGGAAAAGGCCTTGGCCTTGGGCCTCCGCCCCCGGGCCCGTTTCCTTGCCCGGGTGGTGGTGGCGGGGGATCCCACCCTGCAACTCTTGGAGGTGATCCCCGCCACCAAAAAGGCCCTGGAGAAGGCGGGGCTTTCCCTTAAGGACCTGGACGTCATCGAGATCAACGAGGCCTTCGCCAGCGTGGTTCTGGCCTTCCTGCGGGAGTTTGGCCCCGACCCGGAGAAGGTGAACCCCAATGGCGGGGCCATCGCCCACGGGCACCCCTTGGGGGCCACGGGGGCCATCCTCATGACCAAGCTCCTTTACGAGCTGGAGCGCACCAGGGGGGAGTTTGGCCTGCAGGTGATGTGCATCGGCCACGGGCAGGCCACGGCCACCGTCATCCAGAGGATCTAGGGGTGAACCATGGAAAGAAGCGCTTTGGTGACGGGTGGGGCCTCGGGGTTGGGAAGGGCTACGGCCTTGGCCTTAAGGGATAGGGGCTACAGGGTGGTGGTCTTGGACCTCAGGCGGGGAGAGGATCCGGGCCTGGTTTACCTGGAAGGGGATGTGACCCGGGAGGAGGATGCTAAGCGAGCGGTGGAGCTTGCGGCCTCCCAGGCTCCCCTTTTTGCGCTGGTGAATGCGGCGGGCATCGGTTTGGCCCGCAAGGTTCTAGGGCGCGAAGGCCCCCACGACCTGGAAGGTTTCCGCAAGGTGGTGGAGGTGAACCTCATCGGTACCTTTAACGTCTTGCGCCTTGCGGCTTGGGCCATGCGGGAGAACCCTCCCGATGCCGAGGGGCAGCGGGGGGTGGTGGTGAGCACCGCCAGCGTGGCGGCTTTTGAGGGCCAGGTGGGCCAGGCGGCCTACGCGGCCAGCAAGGGGGGCGTGGTGGGCCTCACCCTCCCCGTGGCCCGGGAGCTTGCGGACTGGGGCATCCGGGTGGTGACCATCGCCCCGGGCCTCTTCGATACCCCCCTCCTTCAGGGGCTTCCTGAAAAGGCCAAGGCCTCGCTGGCCGAACAGGTGCCCTTTCCCAGGCGCCTGGGCCGGCCGGAGGAGTACGCCCTATTGGTCCTCCACATCCTGGAAAACCCCATGCTGAACGGGGAGGTGATCCGCCTGGATGGCGCCTTGCGCATGGCCCCCAGGTAGGGTTCTGGATCTCACCCGGCTTCTTCCCGGGCCCTTGGCGGGAAAGTTCCTTGCGGATCTGGGCTTTCCCGTCCTCAAGGTGGAGCCCCCTCGAGGGGACCCCCTCAGGGACTGGGCCCCGGAGGCCTACCGCTTCTTGAACGGGAAAAAGGAGATCCTGACCCTGGACCTGAAGAGGGGGGAGGATCGGGAACGTTTCCTGGCCTTGGTTCCCGAGGCCGCCATCCTCCTCGAGACCAACCGCCCCGGGGTCATGGAGCGGCTGGGCCTCGGGCCTAAGGTGCTCCTTGGGATCAACCCCCGCTTGGTCTATGCCCGGCTTCGAGGCTACCCGGATGCCCCAGACCCCGGCCACGACCTCACCTACCTGGCGGAGGCTGGGCTTCTCGGGCGCTTTCCCTGGAGGTCCTTCCAGTTCGCCGACCTGGCAGGGGCCTATGCCCTGGCCCTTACGGCCTTGAAGGGGCTGCTTCTTGGAGGTGGGGTGTACGAGGTGGCCCTCTCCGAGGCGGTGAAGGCCATGGCCTATCCCCCCATTCCCTTCCTGGATGGCTCCGTCCTGTGCTATGGGATTTACCCCACCCGGGAGGGGGAGGTGGCCCTGGCGGCTTTGGAGCCCCATTTCTGGGCCCGGTTTTGCGAGGAGGCGGGCCTTAGGGAGCTTCTTCCCTCGGCTTTCGATCCGGCTAGACCCGGCCTTCCACCTTACGAGCGGCTCCTGGCCTTCTTCCAAGGGAGGACCGCTCGGGAATGGGAGGCCTGGGCTAAGGAGAAGGGGATTCCCCTGCGGGCGGTGCGGGGCTAGCGGGCGGTCCAGCCCAGGTCGATGGGGAAGACGGCCCCCGTGATGGCCGAGGCCTTTTCCGAGGCCAGGAAGAGGGCCAAGGCCGCCACCTCCTCGGGTTCGATGAGGCGCTTGATGGCCGCTTGGGCCAGGAAGACCTTTTCCACCACCTCGCTTTCAGGGAGGGAAAGGGTGCGGGCTTGGTCGGCGATCTGGTTCTCCACCAGGGGGGTGCGCACGTAGGCGGGGGCGATGGCGTTCACGGTGATGCCATAGGGACCCGCCTCGAGGGCCACGGTCTTGGTGAGGCCCAAGAGGCCGTGCTTGGCGGAGATGTAGGCGGACTTGTAGGGGCTGGCCACCAGGCCGTGGACGCTGGCAATGTTGAGAATCCGCCCCCAGCCCTTGGCCTTCATCCCCGGGAGAAGGGCCTTGATGAGCTGGAAAGGGGCGGTGAGCATCACCTGGATCATCCTTTGCCAGGTTTCCAGGGGAAACTCCTCCACCGGATCGATGTGCTGGAAGCCTGCGTTGTTTACCAGTATGTCCACGCCGTACTGGGCCGCTTGCTTCCCGAGTTCCTCCACGGCTTTGGGATCGGCCAGGTCCGCCTGCAGGAAGATCCCGCCGAGCTCCTTAGCTAAGGCCGAGGCATCTTGGAGATCGTGGACCAGGACCCTGGCTCCCTCCCGGGCGAAGGCCCGGGCCAGGGCTAGGCCGATGCCGCTCGCTGCGCCAGTGATTAGAACTGTACGCTCTTTAAAGTTCACGGTAGTTAGACCCCTCCTTTACACCGGTTAAGGCCCGGACCCGCTCGGGATCATGGCGGAGTTCCATGGCAGGGCCCGAATGGACTATCCGACCGTCGTCCAGGATGTAGACCCAGTCGGCCAGCTCGAGGGCCAAGCGGGCATTTTGTTCTGCCAGAAGTATGGAAACCCCTTCTCCCTTAAACTTTTGCAAAGTTTCCCCAACCAAGCGGACCACAAGTGGCGCGAGGCCTTGGGAGGGCTCGTCTAGGATCAGAAGGCGGGGGTTTAGGAGCAAGGCTCTGGCGATGGCTAGCATCTGCTGTTCTCCTCCGGATAGCTGGCGTCCAGAGTGATGCCGCCTTTCTTGGAGTCTGGGGAAGAGCTGGTATATACGGTCGAGGTCAAAGGGTCCGGGGCGCTTACCCAAAGTGATGCGCAGGTTCTCCTCCACGCTAAGGTTGGGGAATACCCTCCGCCCCTCAGGCACATAGCCTACGCCCAGCATGGCAATCTGGTGGGGCGGCGCGTGGGTGATGTCCTGTCCAAAGAGAAGAACTTGACCCTCTTTCCTGGGAGGGGTGAGACCCAGAATTGCACGGATGGTGGTGGTTTTTCCAGCCCCATTTCGTCCAAGGAGGGCAACAAGCGTTCCTGCTTTGACCTGTAAGGAAACCGAGTGCAGGATATGGCTTTTGCCGTAAAAGGCGTTGACCCTATCCAGTTGCAGGGCGTTCACCCTGCCATCACCTCCTCCCCCAGGTAAGCCGCTTGGACCTTTTCGTCCTTGGCGATTTCGTCGGGGGTCCCCTCTGCAAGGACCTCCCCTAGGTGAAGCACGGTGACCCGATCGGCAATGCCAAAGACCACGGCCATGTCGTGCTCTATGAAGAGGAGGGTGAGCCCTTCCTCACGGTGAAGGCTTTTAAGCGTTTGTACCGTGCGCCAGGTTTCGGCATCGCTCATCCCCGCTGTAGGTTCGTCGAGGAGAAGAAGTTTAGGACGTAAACAAAGAGCCAAGCCAATTTCCACCAGGCGCTGGTCCCCATGGGCTAACTCTCCCACAAGGCGGCTGGCCTGTTCTTCCAGACCTAGGCGCTCTAGGAGAGCGGATGCTTCCTCTTCCAGAAAACGGGATTTCCGGGGCCAGGGGTAGGAGGAGAGGCTGTGGGCTGCCTCCAAGGCAATGATTAGGTTTTCCCTGGCCGTCAAATTGGTAAAGACCTGGGGTACCTGAAAGGTGCGGGAAAGGCCCAAGCGAATTCGTTCCTCGACGGCGATGTGGGTGATTTCCTTGTCTAGGAAGTAAACCCTCCCCCTATCAGGTCTTTTGGCCCCGGAGAGCAGGTCGAAGAGCGTTGACTTTCCGGCACCGTTGGGACCAATGATGGCGTGGATGCTGCCCGCTGCCACTTCCAGGTTCACCCCTGATACCGCTAGTAAGCGGCCGAAGGCCTTGCTTAGACCTTCTGCTCTCAGGATGGGCCTCACGTTGACCTCCTCTTGGTTGCAAGGCCAGCGACCCCACCGGGGAAGAATAGGACGGCTAGGATGAAGAGGATTCCGATGAATAGCATCCATTCCTGTGTGTAGGAGCTAAGAAGTTCCTCAAGGAGCACGTAGAGGGCCGCACCAATTAAGGGGCCGAAAAAGTGCCACCTGCCCCCCAGAAAGGCCATCATTACCAAGGTTCCAGACGTGGTCCAATGGAGGAAGCTGGGTTGGGCGAAGTTGATTTGGAGGGCAAGAAGGGCACCTGCGATGCCTGCTATTGCTCCTGATATCGTGAAGGCTATCCAGAGATAGCGTTCTGGTTTCAGGCTCAGGAAGCGTGCCCGAAGCATATTCTCTCGTAGGGCCAAAAAGGATCTACCTAGCGGCGACTGGACCAGTTGCCAGAGGAGGAAGCTGGAGAGAAGAAAGATGGGGAGGACAAAGTAATAGTAGGCCTCGCTGCTGGAGAGATCCAAGGTGAAGCCTGGTAAATGCAAGGGCTGTCGGGCAAACCCCCTTAGGCCGTCATCCCCCCCGGTAAGATCGCTCCACTGGAAGGCTATAAAGTAGAAGAACTGGCTGAAAGCGATGGTAAAGGTGGCGAAGTAGATTCCTCTCAGCCGAGTGATAAGCAGGCCAAGTAGGGCAGCGGCGATACCAGCAAGAAGGAAACCGCAGGTTACGGCCAGGAGTGTGCTTGGGAGGATGTGTTTTAGGGTGAGGCCTGCCCCATAGGCTCCCAGGCCTAAGAAGGCGGCGTGCCCAAAGGACACCTGGCCGGTATACCCTATGAGGAGATTGAGCCCCATGGCAGCTAAGCCCCATATGAGGATGTAGCTAGCGATCGCTGCATAGCTGCCCAGGGCTTTGAGCACCCAGGGTAAGGGAAGGAGCACGGCCAAGAGAAGGATCCAGGTTCTCATTCGAAAAACCCCTCCTGTCCGAAAAGTCCTCTAGGACGCAACAAAAGAACGAGAACAAGTATAAGATAAATGGCCAGTTCGCTAGCCAGGGCCAAAAAGTTTCCGGCTAGACCGGTGGCCATACCCACCAGAAGGCCTCCAAGGTAACTACCTCCCAGGCTTCCCACCCCACCTAAAATGAGGGCCACGAAACTGGGCATAAGGAGGCCAGTTCCCATGGTGGGCGAAAGGCCCAGCTGGCCAGCGGCCAGAACCCCAGCTAAGCCAGCCAAGAAGGCTCCCAGGGCAAAGGCCAGGGTGTACAGGCGCCTTACGTCCGTGCCAAGCGCGTTGAGGGTTTCCCGGTCCTGGGCTCCTGCTCGGAGGTAAAGGCCCAAACGGGTAAAGCGCAGAAGGAGATAAACCCCTAGTCCAGCCATTAGCGCTATGGCTAGGACCAGGATCCGGTAGCGGGTGAGGAAGAAGAGGCTGGTTCCGGGGAATAAAGAGCTTCCCAGGCCCTCTGGAATCCGGAAGGGTACCGCCACAGGACCGAAGAGGATGCGCACAGTCTCCTCAAGGGCCAAGGCTAGCCCAAAGGTAAGGAGAAGGCTCTCTAAGGGGTCGCGGCGGTAAAGGGGACGCATGATGCTGATTTCTAGGATGACCGCCAGGAGGGCAAGGCCTAAGGGAGCTAGGAGTAGAGACCAGTAGAATCCCACCAATCCGGAAAGCACGTAGCCCATGTAAGCTCCTACCACCAGGAAGCCCCCATGGGCGAGGTTGATGATGCGGGTCAAAGATAAGATTAGGGCTAGGCCTAGAGCTAGGAGGGCATAAAAAGCTCCGCTCACCAAGCCATTTAGAAGCTGGATCAAGAGGAGGTCCATACCTAGGGGTAGACGATACGGCAACCCGTTTCCTGGGGAGGTGGTGCGGCCTCTTCTCCTGGCACTACCCGTACCACCTCAAATATGTCATCGGGGTCTTGGCCTTGGCGCACATACCCCACGAAGACCCCAGTCATCAGCTGGTGATCCTCTTTTCGATAGTAGACCCGCCCTGGCTGAAGGGCTACGCTACGAGGTAGCTCCAGACCCTCCATGGCTTGAGCTACCTTAACAGCATCCAGGCTCTTGGCCTTGTTTATGGCTAGAGCCAGGCTCCATATAGCAGCGTATCCGAACCAGCTTCGTGCAGTGGGTACCTTGCGGTAGCGCCGACGGTACCGGTCCACAAAGGTTTTAACCTCAGGGACATTGGGCTGGATCCAGTACCACTCGAAGGTCCACCAGCCGATCCGGGCTTCTTTAGGCAGGGCTACAATATTCTCCCATTCCTGAAGTCCTCCGGCGATGGCCATCTGTTTGTCCAGGCCGAACTGAACGATTTGTTTGAGAATGGCTACCGCATCATCACCTGCTTGGAACACGAGAAGTACATCAGGTTTAGCCCTAGCTGCTTTGAGGAGAACGGCGGAGTAGTCCACTGTGCCCAAGGGCAATCGGTCGGCTCCAAGCACCTTGCCGCCCAGGCGCTCCGCCACCTTGGTAAAGCTCTCCTGTAAGGACCAGCCATAGGCGTAGTCGGGGGTGATGATGTACCAGTTTTTCCCAAAGCGTTCGGCCAAAAGCCGACCAATAGCATTGGCTTCCATGGACCCACTCGTGGGGATGCGGAAGGTGTTCCACCGGCAGCTTTGGCCTGTAATGGCGTCAGCGTGTCCCCCAGTAACAATGTGGAGCATCTTGTATTCGGCGGCGGTTTGACTCAGGGCTAAGGACACCCCACTGGATACCTCCCCCAGGGAGAACTGGATTTTATCCCGCTCCACCAGCTTTCTCAGCTTCTGTACCCCCACGTCGGTTTTTGCGGCCGAGTCTTCGGGCAAAAGCTCTAAGGGCCTGCCCAGGACTCCACCCCTCACGTTCACGTCGTCTACCGCCATGCGAGCGCCTTCGAGTTCACTGCGACCCAGGGCAGCGTACACACCAGAAAAAGGATCGACGAGCCCGATGCGGATGGCCTCCCGCCCTTGCCCCAGGCTGTTCAGGGTGAAGAAGGCGGAGCCTAAACCTAACTTCAAAACCCCTCTACGCGTAAGCTTGTACCTCAGCATACCCTAACCTCCCATCGCCACCACCGCCCGGCCCACGATCTGCCCCTTGTCCAGCCGTCGGTAGGCCAGGTCGGCTTCCTCCAAAGTGAAGCGATCAGTAACTTCTGCACCCACCCCCACGATGCCGGCTTGCGCCAGCTTGAGGAGGATGGGCATGTCCTTACGGGGCTTGGCCCCGTAGGAGCCTAGGATTTTGAGCTTGCGCCGGACCAAGCGGGTGATTTCCACCCCGGCCTCCATCCCTTGAGGGGCGATGCCTACGGGTACCATCCTTCCCCCATCCCGGAGGAGGTTTAGGGCCAAACGGAAGGTTTCCGGTCTCCCTAATGCCTCGAAGGCCACGTCTACTCCCCGCCCGCCCGTCAGGTCTAGAATGGCTTGGGGGGCTTCCTCCGGGGTGAAGGCATGGGTAGCGCCAAGGGTCCTTGCCTTAGCGAGTTTCTCGGGCCGGAGGTCTATGGCCACCACAGGGTAGGCGCCGAAAGCCCGGGCGATTTGGACGATCCCTAAACCCACCCCGCCGGTGGCCACCACGGCCACCGACTCCCCACCCTCGAGGCCAGCGGTTTTCACCGCACCATAGGCGGTGAAGAGGGCACAGCCGAGGATGGCCGCATCCTCCAAGGCAATGCCTTCAGGCAGGGGGAAGACATCCGTGGTGGGAACCACGGCATACTCCGCTAGGCCACCCATGGAGTACATCCATAGGGGCGTCCCGTCCTTGCGGAAGAGCCGCGTGGCGCCGTCGTAGAGCACGCCCCTGAGGCGGTTAAAGCTGAAGAAGCGCTCGCAGAGATCCTCCTCTCCCCGAACGCAGTAGGGGCACTGGCCGCAAGGCATGATGAAGCTGGAGACTACCTTTTCACCCACCTTTAGGCCCTCCACTCCCGGGCCTAAAGCGGCCACCGTACCCGAGATCTCGTGTCCTAGTACGCAAGGGGTAGGGAAGGCTACTTCTCCTTTGATCACATGGAGATCCGTGTGGCATACTCCGCAGGCTGCTACCCGTACCAGTACCTCCCCGGCTTTGGGTTCGGGAATAGGAACCTCCTCTATCCTCAAGGGTTCCCCCACCCGCTCCAATACCGCAGCCCGCATCACCATCTTTCCACCACCACCTTCCTTTGGGTGTAGAAGAGGAAGGCGTCGGGGCCGTGGGGGTGTAGGTCGCCGAAGAAGGAATTGCGCCATCCGGAGAAGGGGTAGAAGGCAAAGGGCTGGGCCACGCCCACGTTGATCCCCACCATCCCCGCCTGGACCCTTTCCCTGAACTCCCGGGCCGCCCGGCCGCTTTGGGTGAAGAGGGTGGCCATGTTGCCATAGGGCACGGCGTTGGCCTGGGCGATGGCCTCTTCCAGGTCCTGGGCGTAGGAGACGGAGAGCACGGGGCCGAAGATCTCCTCCCGCCCCACCACCATGCGGGGGGAGACCCGGTCCAGCACCGTGGGCCCCAGGAAGAAGCCTTTGCCCTCGATCCCCCGGCCGTCCAGGGCCAGCCTGGCCCCCTCCTCCAGGCCCTTTTGGATGTACCCCACCACCCGTCTCCGGTGCTCCTCCCGGATCAGGGGACCCACCTGCACCCCCTCCTCCCATCCCGGACCCACCCTGAGCCTGCGGGCGCTCTCCACAATCCTCTCCAAGAGTTCGGGGCCAACGCCCCCCACCCCTACGGCCACGCTCCCTGCCAGGCACCTTTCCCCGGCGTTGCCGAAGGCGGAGTTGAGGATCGCGGGGATGGCCTGGTCCAGATTGGCGTCGGGCATCACCACCAGGTGGTTCTTGGCTCCCCCGGCCGCCGAGACCCTCTTGCCGTGCTGGGCGGCCAGCTGGTAGATCCTCCGGGCCACGGGCTCGGAGCCCACGAACTGCACCGCCTTCACCTCCGGGTGGCTCACCAGGGCCTCCGCTGCCTCCTGGGCCCCGTGGACCAGGTTGAGGACCCCCTCGGGGAAGCCCGCCTCCAGGAAGAGCTCCGCCAGGCGCACCGCCCCCAAGGGGGTTCTCTCCGAGGGCTTGAGCACAAAGGTGTTCCCCGCCACCACGGCGATGGGGAACATCCACAAGGGGATCATCACCGGGAAGTTGAAGGGGGGGATCCCGGCTACCACCCCCAAGGGGTAGTGGAAGAGGTTCTGGTCCACCCCGCCCGTGACCTCCCGCAGGGTGCGGCCCTGAAGGAGGGTGGGAGCGCTGCAGGCGAAGTCCACCACCTCGATGCCCCGGCGCACCTCCCCGCGGGCCTCCTCCAGGGTCTTGCCGTGGTGGAGGGTGACCAGGTGGGCCAGGTCCTCAAAGTGCTTCTCCAAAAGTTCCTTGAAGCGGAACATGAGGCGGACCCGCTCCATGAGGGGGGTGCGGCTCCACACCTCAAAGGCTCTCTGGGCCGCAGCCACCGCCCGGTCCACCTCCTCCTTCCCCGAAAGGGGAACCTCCTCGATCACCTCCCCGGTGGCAGGGTTGTACACGGGCAACGTGGGGCGGGAAACCTCCTGCCACTCAGCACCGATTAGGTTCTTGACCATTCCCTCCTCCTTGGGGTCAACGGCTCTAGGTTTCGTGTTTAAGCGTAAAGGTAGGGCCAAGCCTCGTCTACTGTGACTTCATCCAAGGTAGGGCCCGGGGGTTTTGTGTTAGACCTCAAGTGGAAGGTCCCTGTATACTAGGGAGACGCCGAGGAGGGGAAAGGCATGGGTGCCCTTCACCGGACTCTTTGGTCCTGGGCTGAAACTATGGCCTGGCACTATGCCCAGGAAATCCCTGATTACGCCCGGCTGGATACGCGCATCCTCGAGCGGGATGTGGCTGTAGTTTCCTTTGAGTACTTGCGGGCCCTCGAGGAGGGCGGGAACGTGGAGGACCTGGCCTTGGCGGTGGGCCAGCGCCGGCGGAGCCAAGGCGTATCCCTCCCGGCCCTGCTCCGGGCTTACCGCCTCTGGGCCAAAGATGCCCTCGAGGCTCTAAAGGACTCGACGCCAAACCGCTTGGCGGAGCTGGCCCCCCGGGTGGTGGAACTTCTGGACCGGGTAAGCGAGGCCTCGGCTCAGGGATACCGCTTGGCCCTGGAGGGTAGGCTTCCCCGTGGATCGGTTGTGGGCATTGGGGTGGGGTTTGCCGATGCCGGGGCCATAGCCCTGGCCCCGCGCCACTTAAGCCTCCCCTCCGAGACCCTGGTCTACGAGCAAAGCCCCTTTGGTGCCCTGCTTTTTCTGGCCGCGCCCCTGGCCGAGGTGGAGCAGGAGCTTAGGGGCCTAGCCCGCAAGTGCCAGGCGGTGCTTTGGGTAGAGGAAGGGACGGATGCCTCAAGGGTCGGGGCGGACCTGGAGGAGGCTTTGGCCCTGGGTAGTTGCTTGCGGTTGCCGCCCGGCCTCTACCCAACCCGCTATTTGTGGCCCTTGGCCATTGCCTTGGATTCGCCCAAGGGAAGGGAGCGGCTATTGAGGCTCCTGGCTCCCCTCGAGCCCCATCCAGAGCTTTTGGCTACCCTGGAGGTCTATTTGCAGGCGGGGTTTTCCCTCAAGAAGACAGCCCATCGCCTGGGCCTCCATCCCAACTCTGTTCTCTATAGGCTTCATCGCGCCGAAGAACTGACTGGCCTTCACCTGGGTCGGGCGGAGGATTTGTGTCTGGTGAGCATGGCCTTGTACCTGTATCGTGCGGTGGGAGACTAGCGAACAGCGGCTTTGATGTGGCCTTACAAGCTTAGGTAAGCCTCCCGGATCCGGGGGTCCTCCAGCACCGCACGGGGTGGGCCGTGGAGCACGATGCGCCCGTGTTCCACCACATAGGCCCTGGCCGCCACCTCCAGGGAAAGGGCCACATTCTGTTCCACCAGCAAAATCCCCACCCCCTCTTCCGCCACCCGGTTGAGGGTTCTGAGCACCTCCTCGGCCAGCCGGGGTGCCAGGCCTAAGGAGGGTTCGTCCACCAGGAGGATTTTCGGGAAGCCCATGAGGGCGCGGGCGATGGCCAGCATTTGCTGTTCCCCGCCGGAGAGGGTGCCGGCAAGCTGCCTCCTTCGCTCCGCAAGCCGGGGAAAGAGGGTGTAGACCCGTTCAAAACCCTCCTTTTCCTGGCCAGGGGCCAGGAAGGCCGCTCCCAGGCGGAGGTTTTCCTCCACGGTCATCAGGGGAAAGAGCTGCCTGCCCTCGGGCACGTGGCCGAGCCCCAGCCTGGCTCTTTTGGCGGAGGAAAGACCCCCGAGGTCCTTTCCATCCCAAAGGATCCTGCCCCGCCAGGGGCGGATCAGGCCGGAAATGGTCCGGAGCAGGGTGGTCTTGCCCGCCCCATTGGCTCCTAGGAGGGCCACCAGTTCCCCTTCGCGCACCTCGAGGTCCATGCCGAAGAGCACCTGGGCCTTGCCATAGCCGGTTTCTAGGCCTTCTACCCTGAGCTTCATGCTCCCCTCCCCAGGTAGGCCTCCCGTACCCTCTGGTCCTGGGCTACCTTCTGGTAGGTTCCCTCGGCGATCACCTCGCCGTAGTCCAGAACCACCACCCGGTCGGCCAAAGCGCGCACCACGGGCATGAGATGCTCGATGAACAGGATGCTGACCCCGGCGTCGCGGATCCGCCGCACCAGGGCCACGGCTTCTTCGGCTTCCTTGGGGCGCAAGCCGGCCATGACCTCATCCAGGAGGAGCACCCTAGGCCGGGTGGCCAGGGCCCGGGCCAGCTCGAGCCGCTTGTCCTCTAGAAGGGTGAGCTCCCCGGCCAAAGCCTCCGCCCGGCGCTCCAATCCCGTGAGGCGCAGCACCTCCTCCACCCAGGCCTCCGCCTCTTTCTGTCGCACCTGGGGTTTGCCAAAGCGCGCCCCCACCAGCAGGTTCTCCCGCACGGTGAGCTCGGGGAGGGGCTGCACGATCTGGAAGGCCCGTCCGAGACCCAGGTGGGTGCGGGCCTCCGGGGGGAGATGGGTGATGTCCTGCCCTTGGAATAGGATCCGGCCCGAGTCGGGCCTTAGTAGGCCTGAAAGAAGGTTCAAGAGGGTGCTTTTTCCGGCTCCGTTGGGGCCGATGACCGCCAGGATTTCCCCTTCTTCCAGGTGAAGGCTCACTTCCTTAAGGGCCTGTAGCCCCAGGAAGCGTTTGCTCACCCTTATGACTTCCAGAACCTTACCCACGGTGCCTCCCCAAAACGCCCACCAGGCCGCGGGGCAGGAAGAGGATGACCAGGATGAGGATGGCTCCGTAGACCACCAGGTATCCCTCCTGGATCCAAAGCCTAAGGGCCTGCTCGAGGCTTACCAAGGCCACGCCGCCCAGCAGGGGCCCCAAGGTGGTGTAAAGCCCGCCGAAGATGGGGATAACCAGGGCTTCCACGGCTCTTGCCAGGCTGAAGGCGTCATAAGGGGAGAGGAAGAGGGTTTTCATCCCATAGACGCCGCCAGCGAGCCCGGCCACCACACTTCCCAAGAACAGGGACCAGAGTTTTACCCGCACCACCTGCACGCCCAGGACCCGGGCCACCGCCTCCGATTGCCGGGTAGCCGCCTGGGCGAGGCGGAATGGGCTCCTTTCCGCCCAAAGGCTCAGGGCTGTGGCCAGGAGGAGGACGCTGAAGCCCAGGTAATAAGCGGCCAAAGGCCAATTCCCTCCAAAGGGGGGCAGGACCGGAAGGCCAATGGGTCCGCCGGTAAAGGGGAGTTTCAGGGCCAGGGTGCGGAGCACCTCGCTGAAGGCCAGGCTGGCCATGGCGAAGTACAGGCCGTGGAGGCGCAAGGTTACCCACCCCAGGACCAGGGCTCCGGCCCCCGCTGCCAGGGCTCCCAGGCAAAGGGCGGGGAGCGTGCCCACCTGGGGGGCCAAGAGCCCAGCTCCATACGCGCCTAAACCGAAGAAGGCACCGTGGGCCAAGGAAAGCTGGCCGGTGCGGGCCACCAGGTCCCAGGAGAGGGCCAATGCGGTAAGGAGGAGGACGAAAAAACCCACGTCCAGGAGGAAGGCCCGCCAGATCCCTAAGGGAAGGTAGGGTAGCAGGACGAAGAAGAGCAGGAAGAGGAGGATCAGGCTAAGGTGGCCGAAACCCTTCATGCCTCCCTCCAGGCCCGGCCCACCAGGGCGAGGAAGAGCACCAAAAAGAAGACCGCCTCCACGAGCCCTCCCCCTCCCGGTAGATAGGTGCTCACCAAGGCCTCGGCCAGGGCCAGAACAAAGCTGGCGGGCACCACCCCCTTGAGGTTGCCAAGCCCGGCCAGGGCCACGATGGCGAAGGATTTGAGGGTAAAGGCGAAGCCCACGGTGGGGCTGGCGTACAGCATCACCGAGAGCATGACCCCAGCTATACCGGCCAAGGCAGCGGCCAGGCCGAAGGCCAGGAGGTAGACCCTTTCCGCCTCAATCCCCAGAAGCCCGGGGGCCAGGCGGTTTTGGGCCACGGCCCGCATGGCCAGGCCTAGCCGGCTTCGGGTGAGGAAGACCTGGAGCAGCAAGAGGATGGCGAGGGAGAGCAAAAAGGCCCCCAAGGGTACGGCTCCCAGGAAGAAGGGGCCCAGGGAGAGGGTGGTCGCTTGGTAGGGTGGGGCCACCACCCGGGTGTCGGCACCGAAAAGGAGGAGGGCTAGGTTTTGCAGGAGGATGGCCAGCCCGAAGGTGAGGAGCATTTGGTTGAGTTCCGGGGCCTTTAGTACCGGCCGGATCAGGCCCTGGTAGGCCAGGCCTCCCACCAAAAAGGCAGCCAGGAAGGCGAGGCCCAAGGAGAGGAGGGGGTCCACCCCCCGGAAGGCAAAGAGGAGGTAGGAGAGGAAGGCCCCCATCATCAAAAACTCCCCGTGGGCAAAGTTAACGATCCCCACCACCCCCAAGGAGAGGGCTAATCCCGTGGCCACCAAGGCGTAGATCCCGCTCATGAGGAGGCCGTTCAGGAGGGTTTGCAGCAGGAGCTCCATGGTCTTCCCGCCAACTCCTTATCTCAGGTAGTACTCCCCGGGGTAGCGCAAGGGCCTTGTGGCCACTTCCTTGGGGAACACGGGCCGGCGGCTTCCCTGCAGGTACTGGAACTGGAACCAGATCTCCGGACCAAACCCCTGGTACTTGGTGCGGCCCGTGTCCGAGGGCTTAAAGGATAGAGGGCCGAAGGGGGTGTTCATCTTGAGGCTGGCCAAGGCCTCGGCGATGCGGTTCTTGTCGGCGCTACCTGCCTTTTCCGCCGCCAGGGCCAGGCTCTTGACAATGGTGTAGCCCATGGGGGCCATGTATTCCTCCGTGACCTCCCCGTACTTCTTGCGGTAGGCGTCCACGAAGCGACGGGACTCGGGGTTGGCCACCGTGGGCAACCAGGCGGTCATGCCAGCGATGTCATTGGAAAGCGGGTTCTTTTCGAAACCGATGGGCCAGGAGGGCGGGGCGCCGTAGATGAGCTTGGGCCTGAGCCCCACCTGCCTTGCCTGGGTGGCGATGGGCAAGGCATCCACGTCGTACCCGATCCAATAGAGAATGTCCGGGGCGAAGGCCCGGAAACGGGTGAGGATGGCGGTGAACTGGCCGCTTCCCGCCTTGAAGGGTTCCGCCTGGACCTGGTAGCCCAGTTTTTCCAGCTGCTGTTTGTAGACCCCGATGCCCGCAGAACCAAAGGGCCCATCCTCGTAGAGGATGGCCACCTTTCTTGCCCCATGTTCCCGGTTTAGGTACTGGAAGAACTGCAGGGCGGCGGCCACGTTGTGGTAGTCCCAGGGGTGGTAGTGGAAGAGGAGGGGGTACCCCTCGAAGGCCTGCTCCACCACGGAGCTGGCGGCCCCGATGGCCAAGAAGAGGGGCCCGTACTGCTTCACGGGGCCGGAAAGGGCAAAGGTGACGCCGCTAGCCAGGCCTCCGATCACGATGTCCACCTTGTCCACGGTCATGAGCTTGGTGAAGGCAGGGACGGCTTTGGCCGCATCGGTGCCGTCGTCCACCACCACCAGCACCAACCGGACCTTGCCGGCGGTGTTCACCTCGTCGGCGGCCAGCTGGATGCCGTTCAGCGCCGCCTTACCCGAAACCGCCGAAGCCCCGGACAGGGGGAGGATGACCCCCACCTTCAGGGAGGTCTGGGCAAAGGCCAGACCTGTCACGAGAGCCAGAAATCCCAACACCTTTCGCATCCCGTACCTCCTTTCCCTAGGGCCTTGCGCCCGTAGGTTCCTCGTAGAGCACCACCGCCTCACCCTCGATAACCCTCTCCCCCCGCTGGTTTTCGCAGAAGGTATCCAGGGTGAGGACCAGGCCGCCCTTCTCCCTCTCCCGCACCGCCTTGACGATGGCGGTGGCGGTGATGGTGTCCCCCAGGTAGGTGGGTTTAAGGAAGCGCAGGGTCTGGGAGAGGTAGATGGCCCCGGTGCCCGGCAGTTTCGTGCCGATCACCGTGGAGATGAGGCCCGCCACCAGGATGCCCTGGGCGATGCGTTTGCCGAAGCGGCTTCCTTTGGCATAGGCCTCGTCCACGTGCAGGGGGTTGGTGTCCCCCACCGCCCCCACGAAGAGGGCCACGTGGGCCTCGGAGATGGTCTGGGTGTAACTGGCCCTATCCCCTACCTTGAACCTCACCGTATACCTCCTTTACAAAGTCCTTCAGAATGTCTTTCAAGAGTTCCGGGCTTTCCAGGTTCACCGAGTGGCCCACCCCCTCGAGGACAAGAAGCCTCCCCCTGGGGAAGAAGGCTGCGGTTTCCTCCGCCATAACCCGGGTGACGAGGGGGTCCAGGGTGCCGTAGACCACCAGGACCGGCCCGGGATAGGCCCTTTCCAGCCGCCAGGCCGCCAGGGCCCGGGCGTTGCCCTGGAAGTGGGCGGGGTGCATCCCCTGCGCCTTCTCCACCAGCTCAGGAAACCAGGAAGGCCTGCGGGTGGGCGCCATGGCCGCCAGGGCCTGGGCCAGGGCCTCCCGGTTGTGCCGGTAACCTTCCAGGATAGGGTAGTAGGCCTCAGGGGTTTGCAACCCGGAGGGCGGGGCGGGGTTGATGAGGACGAGTCCCCGGGTCTTCTCGCCCGCCGCTTCCATCACCACCGCACCCCCCAGGGAGTGGCCCACCAGGATCGCTTCTTCCGCATCCTTTTCCCGGAGGAAGGCCCTTAGGGCCTGGGCGTAGGCGGGGATGGAAGGGGTGAAATCCCGGGGTGCCTGGCTTTCCCCGAAACCCGGGAGGTCGGGGGCCAGAAGCCAGGTCCCCTCGGGAGGGTTCTGCAAAACCTCCCGCCACCACTCCTTGCAGGCAAAGTTTCCATGGACCAGCACCACGGGGACTCCCTTTCCGCTTTCCAGGCAGCTAAGCATGGATTTCCTCCATAAACTTCCTCACGGCTTGGGCGAAGGCCAAGGGATCCTCCAGGGGGGCTGCGTGGCCTGTGGGCAGGGCTTGAAGCTTCGCTCCCAGGGCCTCGGCCAGGGCCTGGGCGTAGGGCTTGGGGAAGAGCAGGTCCTCCTTCCCGTAGAGGACCAGGGCGGGCAGGGCCAGGCTGTGAAGGCGGGGCCTGAGGTCCTCGAGGCTGAGAAACCCTAGAAGGAGCCTTTCCTGGGCCCTCTCGTCCGGTGCCTGGGCGATAAGGGAAGCGAGGCCTTCCTCCGTGAGGAGCTCGGGATGGGCGTTGAGGAAGCCTGCCCCATAGACCCAAGGCAGGGCTACCCTTAGGCGCAAGGGGGTGCCTCCGGTCTTCAGGGCGTGCAGCCAGCTACCCACCTTGGCCCTTAGGGCGGGGTCCAGGTAGGGGGTGGTGCAGGCCAGGACCAGGCTTCGGAAGCGTGTAGGAGCCATGAGGGCGGCCTGCAGGGCCACGATGCCCCCGTTGGAAAGACCTACCAAGGAGGCCTCCTCCCAGCCCAGTTCCTGCAAGAGGGCAAGGAGATCTTGAGCGTGCGCCTTTGGGGTGTAGGGGCCCTCGGGGGCCTCGCTTTCCCCCTGGCCCCGCATGTCGTAGCGGAGGAGGGTGTAGCCCCCAAGGAGGGGCACCACGGGGTCCCAGCTTTCCAGGCGTTGGAAGAGCCCGTTGAGGAGCACCACCTTTGGCCCCTCTCCCTCCACGCGGTACCTAAGCCTGGCCATGTTCCGCCTCCCACATCCTTTTCAGAGCCTCCTTCTGCACCTTCCCGGGCCCGGACTTGGGTAGCTCCGGCAAGAAGACGATGTGCTTGGGTGCTTTGTACCCCGCCAGCCGCTCCCGGAGAAAGGCGCGGAGGGCTTCCGCCTCCAGGGGTTCCTTCAGGACCACGAAGGCCACCCCCACCTCGCCCCACTTGGGATCCGGCACGCCCACCACCGCTGCCTCCCGCACCGCCGGGTGGTCGTATAGGGCCCTTTCCACCTCCACGGGGTAGACGTTTTCCCCTCCGGAAATGAACATCTCCTTCCTGCGTCCCACGATGTAGAAACGCCCCCCCTCATCCTGAAAGGCCAGGTCCCCGGTCCTGAGCCAGAGCCTTTCCCCATCGTGGACAAAGACCTTGGCGTTCTCCTCGGGGCGGCGGAAATACCCTTTCATGACCACGCTTCCCGAAAGCCAAAGTTCTCCGGTTTCCCCTGCCTTGGCCTCCTGCCCATCCTCCCGCACCAGTCGGGCCTTCAGGTGGGGCATGGGCCGGCCCACGCTTTCGGGATACGCCTCCGCTTCCTCCAGCTCCAGGGTGAAGCAGTTCACCCCGCATTCGGTGAGGCCGTACCCCTGCTTGAAGCGGACGCCTTTCCTGCGAAAGGCTTCCCGGACCGGGGCCGGACAAGGAGCCCCGCCGGAGATGGCGAAACGCACGAAGGAGAGATCGGCCTCGGCGAAGCCCGGGGTTTCCAAGAGCATCTGGAACATGGTGGGTACCAGGAAGAGGAGGGTGGGGCGGTGGGTCAGGGCGAGGTCCAGGTACTCCTCGGGCCGGAAACGCTCCTGGATCACCACGCTCCCGCCCAGGTAGAGGAGGGGAGTGGCCAGGGCGTTCAAGGCAGCGTGGAACATGGGGGTGGCTACGATGTACCGATCTTCCCGGGAAAGTCCCCAGGAGAAGGCGGTTTGGACGGCGTTAACCAGGAGCTGGCGGTAGGGGATCAGGGCTCCTTTGGGCAGGCCGGTGGTGCCTCCGGTGAAGAGGAGGAGGGCGGGGTCTTCCAGCCCTACCCGGGCGGCTTCCTCTATTTCCGCCCCCTCGAGGAGAACCTCGAGGGGCAGGGCCCTAGGATCCAGGGCCTGGGCGATTTCCTGGAAGCCCTCCCCATACAAGAGCGCCCGGGGCTCGGTATAGGTGTAAAGGGCCTGGAGCTCGGGAAGGCTGAGGCGGTGGTTGAAGGGGGTGAGGATGTGCCCGAGGAGGGGGCCGGCGAAGAGGAGGTCCAGGTACGCCGGGTGGTTCCAGGCGAGAAGACCCACCCGGTCCCCTTTACCCACCCCCAGGTCCCGGAGGGTTCCGGCGGCCCTTTGCGCCCTTTGGTAAAGCTCGGCGTAGGTCAGCCATGCCCCACGGAACCAGACCGCCTGGCGCCTTGGATGGTAGGCGGCAAGGCATCCCAGCCAGTTGGGCTCAAGCATGAAGCCCTCCTTCCAGGCGGAGTACCGCTGCCCCGTAGAAATAGCCCACGCCCGCCGCGGCCAGGGCTACCAGGCTTCCCTCCCGCAAAAGCCCCTTCTCCCAGGCCAGGTTCAGGGAGAGGATGGGGTCCAGCTGGCCCAGGTGGCCAAAGCGCTCCAGGTAGATGGACTGCTCCTCCCTTAGCCCCAGGCCCTCCAGCACCGCCCGGTGGGCTGAGCGCTTCATGTGGAGCAGAGCCAGGTAATCCAGATCGGCCTCGGTGTACCCTGCTTCTGCCAGGGCTTCCCGTATTACTTCCAGGAAGGTGGGAATAGAGGTGGCGTCCAACCGCTGTTTCATGGCTTCGGGGTCCTCCACGCGGAGGCGGAACGCCGAGAGGTTGCCCGGGGTTAAGGGGTTGCGGGTGCCGCCCACGGGCACCTTGACCGCCAGGGCCAGGGTTGGGTCCATGCGGTGGGCGAGGCCCAGAAGCCTTAACCCCGGGCCCTTTCGGGTGAGGACCAGGGAAGCACCCCCTGCGGCCAGGTCATAAAGGAAGCGGGTGTTGGGGTCCAGGTAGTCCACCAGGTCCCCGTTGCGGTAGCCCCCCGCCACCAGGACCACCTGCACCTCCTTGTGGGTGGCGAAAAGCCCCCGGGCCACCTCCAAGGCCCCCATAAGGGAGGCGCACTTCTGGTTGAGGTCTAGCCCCTTGGCCCTCGAGGCCCCAAGGCCCAGGGCCAGGTAAGGAGCTGTGGTCCAGACGGGGTAATCCTTAAATTCCTCCACGATGGAAATCACCCAGTCCACCGCTTCCCCGGGAAGGTTCGCTGCGCCCAAGGCGGCCTGGGCAGCCCATAGCGCCATGTCGGCGGGGTGGTCCTTGGGTCCCGGTACGGGTTTTTCCAGGATGCCCAGCTTTTCCCGCACCACCTCGGCAGGCAGATGGGTCCAGGCTGCAATCTCCTCGGCGGTAACGCGGCTTTCTGGCAGGTAAACCCCAAGGCTGTGCACGACCATCTGCTACCAGGTTAGGGTGCGAATGTTACACGGGCGTTACACGCACGGGGGGGCGGGTCTATACTGGGGGGAATCAAGGGGGAAGATGGCCAAGTCCCACCTCCGCTTGTTGGGAAGGGCTACCCTGGGGCTAGGGGAGTCTTGGATACCTTTGGAGCGCAAGGTGGCGGGGGTGCTGGCGTACTTGGCCCTCGAGGGCCCCACGCCCCGTTCCAAGCTCGCGGGCCTGCTTTGGCCGGAAACCCATGAGCGGGCTGCCCGCAACAACCTGGTCCAGTCCCTGCGGAGGCTCCGCAGGGCGGTGGGCGGGTATGAGGCCGTAAGGGGTGAAGGAACCCTCCAGCTTGCGGAGGACTTGGAAGCCGATGTTACCCGGCTTATCTTGTCCACCCTACAGGGGAAATACGCCGAGGCGGTGGACCTCGAGGGCGAGTTAATAGGGGGCTACGATTACGACGACTGTCCCGACTTTGCCGACTGGCTTCAGGCCGAGCGGGAGCACCTATCTGGCCTATGGCGGGAGGCTTTGGAATCCGAGGCGAGGCGCCTGGAGGAGGAGGGTGAGCTGCGCAAGGCTTTAGCCCTGGCCCTGCGCCTTGCGGAGGCGGACCCCTTCTCGGAGGAGCACCTTCGCCGGGTGATGCGCCTTTACTACCTCCGGGGCGACCGGGGAGCGGCCATGTCCGCCTACCATCACGGCCGGGAGCGGCTTAAGCGGGAGCTGGGAGTGGATCCCCTACCCGAAACCCAGGCCCTGGTTCAGGTCATCGAGCGGGGAGCCGTTCTGCCTGGGGCAGGTGGGCGGCTAAGGCGGGAGATCCCTCTTGTCCTTTGGCAACCCCCGGTGCTGGTGGGCCGCGAGCAGGCCTTGGTCCAGATAGAGGAAGCCTGGGAAGCGGGGAAGCTGGTGTTTATTGCCGGTGAACCAGGTATAGGCAAGACGCGGCTTCTGCGGGACTTTGCTAGCCGAAAGGGTTCCTACGTCTGGATGTCAGCCCTACCGGGGGATAAGGGCACGCCCTTCGCCTTTTATGCCCGCGCTTTGCGGGAAGCTTTTGGGGAGTCTCCCGGGCTGCGCTTGCCTTCTTGGGTGCGGCGGGAGTTAAGCCGTATCCTTCCCGACCTCTTTCCTCTGGACCCACTTCCCTGGAGGGATCCTGCCGACCGCATCCGTCTCTTTGCCGCCATGGCCGAGGCGGTGGGGGAGCTCCGGAGGCAAGCGGGGGTTTTGGTGATGGACGATTTGCAGTACCTGGATGCGGCAAGTGCCGAGGCGTGGGCCTACATGCTTTCGAAGCTTGCCCTTGATGCTTCCGGCCCTCGCCACTACCTCGGCGCCTACCGCCAGGGGGAGCTTTCAGCTGAAGCGCAGGCTACTGTGGATGGGTTGGTGCAGGCGGGGTTGGCGGTGCGGATCCTCCTCGATCCCCTTCAGCCCGGTGATGTGGAAGCGCTTTTGGCCTCCTTGGAGCTTCCAAACCTATCGCCTACGGAGCTTGCACCTGCCCTTTTCCGCTATACCGGGGGCATTCCCTTTTTCCTTCTGGAAACCCTGCGTGTGCTTTGGGAGCTGGGGGAGGGGCCAGAGGCGCCCGGTCATCTTCCAACCTCCCAGCGGGCCAGGGAGCAGGTGGCGCGCTGCTTGGGGCTCCTTTCCCCGGCAGCCCTGCGCCTGGCACAGGTGGCAGCCATCTTAGGGGAAGACCTGAGCCTGGAGTTGGCTGCCGGTGTTCTTGAGTGCGCTCCCCTGGAGCTGGCCCGGCCGTGGGCTGAGCTCGAGGCCGCCCAGATTTTGCGGCAAGGGCGCTTCGCCCACGACCTCCTCCTGGAGGCGGTTAAGGAACGCATCCCTGTTCCCCTGCAAGCCCACTTGCACCGCCAGGTGGCCCGGGCCCTCGAGGAGGCCGGGGCCCATCCTGCCCGCATCGCCCAGCACTGGTTGGAGGGAGGCAGGGAAGAGGTGGCTGCTCGTTTTTGGCTGGCTGCTGGACGGGATTATCAGGCACGGGCCCTCTATGCCGAAGCCAGGGCCATGCTGGAGAAGGCTCTTAGTCACAGCCAAGATCGGCGAAGCGATCTGGAGGGAGCTACACGGGTTGAAGCCCAGCTCCTTCTTGCCGACATCTGCCGTGAGGAGCGGCGTTATGGTGAGGCGGATGCCTTGTTGGCGGATCTACTGGACGGTTCCTTACCCCTCAGGGTGCGGGTAGAGGCCCTGCGGGCTAGGGCCTACCTCGCCATTGGCGATCCCCTTCGTGCGGCAGGCTACGCCCGAAAGGCCTACCTTCTGGCGCACAAGATAGAGGACGAGGAGCTTTTGCACCTGACCCGAACCGCCTACGCTGCGGTCCTGTGGGGATTGGGTAAGGTTGGTGAGGCCATACACCTCCTGGAGCCAGAACTGGCCTTGGACCATCCCGATGCCCGCCACCGCATCCGCATCCTGGCCTATCTGGGGGCGCTCTACGCCCATAGGGGCCGTTTTAGGGAGGCTTACGCCCTTTTGGAGGAGGGTTTCCACCTGGCTCAGGGGCAGGATCCCTACTGGCGGGTCCTGGTGGCGGCCTTTCTGGTGGGGGCCGACGTGGAGCGGGGTGAGCCCCTGGCCCACTGGGAACTGGCTCAGGCTACTCGGGCTCTGGGGCCCTTCGACGTGAGCGAGTACCTGGCGTTGGTGATGGCCCGGGCTTGTCTGGAGGCTCACGAGCCGCGGTTGGCGCTGGAGCTTCTCGCTGAACGTCCGGGTGCGCACCTGGGGCGGGCCTATGCCTGCTTGGGCCTGGCGTATACCTGCCAGGCTCTCCTGGCTTTGGACGATAAGGAGGCTGCCCGGCAGGCCTTGATGGAAGCCCTAGCCGTGGCCGAGGACCTAGAGGGAGCTCCGCGGGCTCTGGTCCAGGTGGCGGTGGCGGCCTTGCGGCTTGGGGAACCGGTGGCGCAGGCGCTCTTGGAGCGGATTTCCCCGGAAACCCTAAGCCCTGCAGACCGCAGGAGCCTCGAGGGGGTCGGCCTTGGCTTCGGCATGTACCTGCCCTGAACCGCCCGAACCTGTCATCCTCCAGTCATCCAGGCCTTTCTAGGCTGGTCTTACCTGGCTGACTTCACCGCTGGGTAACGGTGTGGGGAAGAAAAGGGTTGGGTGCAGGTGTGTTTGTTCGGCAACCGATTTCGGAGGTGGACAATGAACGAAGCGATGGATCAATCGAAGGCAGAGGCTTTTGCCGGGAGGATGGTGACAATGCTCAATGACGCATTCTTGGGAATGCTGGTGAGCATCGGGCATCAGACCCGCCTCTTCGACACCATGGCCAAAATGCCGGCGGCAACCAGCGACGCCATTGCGCAAGCCGCTGGGCTTCAGGAGCGCTACGTGCGGGAATGGTTAGGGGGCATGGTTGTGGGGCAGATCGTTTCGTATGACCCGATCAGCAAGACCTACGCACTTCCTCCCGAACACGCCGCTTTCCTCACGCGATCCGCCGGCGCGAACAATCTCGCCTTTTTCACACAGTACATCCGGCTACTTTCCGTCGTTGAGGGGGACGTTATCCGTGCCTTCAAGGAAGGCGGAGGCGTTGGCTATGAGAAGTATCCCGACTTTCAACGGCTTCAGGCTGAGGAGAGCGAAGCCTTGTACGACACGGCGTTGGTGGAGGTGATCTTGCCCTTGGCAGAGGGGATAGTGGGGCGCTTGCGTTCCGGCATTGACGTGATCGATATAGGGACCGGACAGGGGCATGCCGTCAACGTGATGGCCCGTGCGTTTCCTAACAGCCGTTTTGTGGGCGTGGATTTTTCGGCTGAGGGCATCGAGGCTGCACGCACCGAGGCGGCTAGTTGGAAGCTCCCGAACGTGCGCTTTGAGGTCGCTGACATCGCCGCTGGGTTGCCAGGGGAGTTCGATCTCGTGACTGCCTTTGACGTCATTCACGATCTTGCCAAGCCCAAGGTCGTTCTGACCAACATCTCCCGTGCCCTGCGTCCGGAAGGCGTTTTCCTGATGATGGATATGGCGGCTTCCAGCCACTTGGAAGAGAACCTCGATCACCCGTTCGGACCTGCGCTGTACGGGGTATCGCTTATGCACTGCATGACGGTCTCACTGGCCCAAGGTGGCGAAGGACTGGGAACCATGTGGGGGGAACAAATGGCGCAGGAATATTTGAAAGAGGCTGGATTCTCCAGCATCCAAGTCCATCATCTGGAAGGCGACCCGATGCACGCCTTTTACGTCACGCGGCTTTGACTTAACTAGATTGGTGGGCTTATAACACAGGCAGTTGACTCGCTTCGAAAGGAAAGCGGGGCGTAGGGTGTTGGGTAGCCCCTCGCATACTGGGAATGTCCCAAACTGTTTACCAAAAAGAGCGGCAGTAGGAGCACCCGCTTTCTTACATAACCACGGCCCTAAGAGTTTCTTGTTGGTTTTGGTCGTTCGCACAATGGTGGATCAGAAGGGGAGAAGGGGAGAAGGGGAGATGGAGAGGAGCTACGGCAGAGGAAACTTACCTAACTGAACCTGTCATCCTCCAGTCATCCGGGACCCTCTAGCCTAACCGTACCTGGTTGGGTTCACCGCTGGGTCAGGAGGAGCGCGATGAAGAAGCGGGACGTTTTCGTACTAGGGATTGTAGCGTTGGGGTTTTTGGTCGGGGTTTTGGCCCAGCAGGCTGGGGAAAAGGCCAAACGTCTGGGGTTGCCGGAGGGTACAGTCCAGCTTACCCCCTGTGTACCGGGCATGGGCGAGCACTGGGCTAAGCCCTCGGACCTTCCCTTTGGCCCCATCTACGGGGTCATGGGGGAGAAGGTGGTGTTCGTGGAGATCATGGTTTCCCAGACTGACTTCGCCGCTGGCAAGTCCTGGACCGAGGTACTGCGGCCCCTAAAGGGGTATGCCATCGACCATGTGGACATGGAGTTTCTGCCCAAGGGCCACGAGGGCTACGAGGTACCCCACTACGACATCCACGCCTACTTCGTATCCCACACGGACCATACGAAGTACTGCCCATGAGGAGGATTTAGACAGGCTCTCTGATCGAGGGGCGGGCTATCCGCCCCTTTGGTGCCTAAGGAGGAAGTATGCAGGCTCTTTGGTTCTTCAACACCTTGGTGCGGGTGTGGGTTTCGGAGGTGGAGGGCCAGGATGGCCTCTCCGTCCTGGAGCACTGGGCTCCCTATGGGGATTCGCTCCCCTTGCACATCCACCACACCGAGGACGAGGTCGTCATCGTCCTGGAAGGCGAAGTTCGCTTTTTGGTGGGGGATACCTCCCGGCGTGTTTTACCCTTTCAGGAAATCCTGGCCCCCAAGGGGGTGCCCCACACCTACCGGGTGGAGTCCCCCGAGGGGGCCCGCTGGGTCACGGTCACCGCCCACCGGGACTTTGAGCGCTTTGTGCGGGCCATGAGCCGGCCAGCGGAGCGGGAGGCATTGCCTTCTCCCACCGGCCCACCTAGTCCCGGAGAAATGGAGCGGGTTACGAAGATTGCCCAGACCTATGGCATCGAGTTCGTGGGGCCGCCCTTGGGATGAGGAGGTGAGAGGTGAAACAACGCTAATCGGATTGGGTAGGGGAAACGGTTGAACATTCAGATCTACTCTCAAGAAGGGAACGAAATCGTGCCAGGGAACATCCAAAAGATCAGAGGCAAGAGCTCTGATACCTCAGACGAGGTAGGGCAACTATTTGAGAAGGTTAAGATCGAGGTCCTCACGGTCAGGGGATTTACAGTCTACTGGGAAACCCTTGAGCTTGGCTGGCAGTGGTCCAAGCATGCCAGGCCAATCGTTGGTGACGATGGCTGCCAGCGGTTCCATGTGAAGATCTTTCTTGCACGACGGCAACAGGTGCGGATGGATGATCGCACCGAGATGGAATTCGGTCCGGCGGACGTGGCGGCCATCCATTCTGGGCATGATGCTTGGGTGGTTGAACGTGTTGATCGAGCTGGCGGACGTCGTAAGGCGACAAGAATGAGCCTTGTCCGGCGTCCCCGACGCAAGGGGGACAAGACTTGGCTGAGAATTCTGAAACTGCTTTCAGCAAGAAGTTAATTTTATGCACGTCGAAAAACACGTGCTTGGACCCGACGCATTCCGTTACTCACTGCATGAGCGAAGCCCGGAGTATGAGGCAGTCCAACGAAGGAGGGGACTATGAGAATCCCGAGGAAAGTCAACAAGTCTGTTCAGGCGCACTACACTCGCTCTGATCTGAGCAGTTTTGTCCTCACCGCACTCGAGAAAGCAGGAAAGAATTTGAAGCAACTCACGCCAGAAGACTTGGCACCCATTGATGAATTTCACATTCGCGGTCGGGCAGCAACGCTGGAGCTTGCTCAGGCTACAGGGGTCGACTCCTCGAAACATGTACTTGACATAGGAAGCGGAATTGGAGGTACATCGCGGTGTCTTGCCTGGGAATACGGGTGCCGTGTTACTGGCATCGACCTGACCGACGAGTACTGTCGTACCGCCGCTATGCTTGCGGACCTAATGGGTCTTTCCGAGCTTGTCAGCTACCGCCAAGGCGACGCGACAAGCCTGCCTTTTCCGGACGCTTCGTTTGACATCGTATGGACAGAGCATGTTGCCATGAACATCCCGGACAAACCGAAACTGTACCGGGAGATGTACCGCGTTCTCAAGCCGGGTGGTATGCTCGCGATCTACGACGTGCTCGCCGGAGATGCTGGCCCAGTGATTTTCCCAGTCCCTTGGGCGCGTACCCCGGAATCGAGCTTTCTCTTGACGCCCAATGAATTGCGCAACTTGCTCATGGAGGCTGGGTTTAACATCGCAGCTTGGTCCGATCCAACCCAGGCCGCACGTGCCTGGTTTGTCGCTCTAGAAGAAGAGATCCGCAAAGAGGGATTGCCGCCGCTCGGTTTCCATGTACTTCTCGGGCCCGATTTTCAGGTTATGGCGCGGAACCAGCGCCGCAATTTAGAGGAAGGACGAATTGTTCTGGCACAGGTGGTCGCCCAAAAATAAAACTGCCTAGCTGCGGTTCGTGGTGGGTGCTAGCGTTGCACCCTACGTGCGCAACCCCATGTTTAGCGCAAAGCTCACAGCAATTGCCCTGTCGGGTAGGTTGGTTCCGAGGTGGGCCAGTTGTGCGCGTTTGTTGGAGTGTCAGCAGCTTAACTTGAAGCTGCTATTCGGCGTAGAGGTGCCGGAGCCTTTCCATGTCTTGGGAAGTGGGAGGTGGGTTTCTATGAAGGGCACCCGAGGGTTTAGGTTATCGGGTGAACCCTTGCATCTTAAGCGGGTCCCGGGGAAGATAAGGCCGTGCCCTACCCGGTGCCCGCCTCGAGGCTCCTGCCCCCTCGCACGGCCAAGGAGGTGCGGCGGGACCGCCCTCGGCGCCTGGTGGAGGAAGCCTTCCGCCAGAGCCCCGGGGTGGTCCTGGCGGCGGGGGCGGGGTACGGGAAGACCAGCCTGGCCTCGGAGTTTTCCGGGGTCTACGTGGCCCTGGCGGAGGAGGCCAAGGACCCTGCGGTTTTCCTGTGGCACCTTCTGGCTGCCTACCAAGGCCGGGCCGAGCTTCAGAGGGTGGCGGAGCTTTTGGAGGCAGGGGCTTGGCCCAGGGCCTTGGAGGCCTTTTTGGGTGCCCTGGAGCCCTTAGGTTTCCACCTCCTGGTGCTGGATGAGGTCCACCGGGCGGAAAGCCCCGGGGTGCTCAAGGTGGTGCAGGGCCTGGTCCGGCTTCCCGGCCTAAGGCTCTTGCTTCTCTCACGGAAGGCCACACCCTTTGCCTTCCTCACGGTACTTTCCGAGCGGGAGCTGGCGTTTGATCCCGAGGAGGCCTGCCAGCTTGCCAAGGCGCTGGCCCCGGAACTTCCAGCCTTTGAAGTGGAACGAGCCCTTTCCCTGGTGAGGGGGTGGCCCCTGGGCTTACGGGTGGTCCTGTTGGCCATGCGCCGGGGCCTGAAGCCGGAGCTGGCGCTGGAAACCGCCGAGGGGCTATTGGCTTACCTGGCCTATGGCCTTCCCGAGGAAGTTCTGCGGGAGGCCTCGAGGCTGGCCCTTTTGGGGGAGGTCCCAGAGGCGGAAGGCCAAGCCCTCTTGCCCTATGCCGAGGACCTGCTTCTGGAGAGGCGGGAGGGCAAGCTCTGGTTCCATCCCCTGGTGCGTGGTGCCCTGAAAACCCTCCTTCCCGAGGCGGAAGCCCGGGGGCTCCTCACCAAGGCGGCGGAGGAGGCCTTGGACCGCGGGGAGGGGATCCGGGCAGCCGGGTTCCTCCTGGAGGCGGGAAGGCTCGGCCACGTGGCGGATCTCCTGGTGCAGGAGGGATTTTCCTGGTTGGCGCGCGGTTTCACCTACAGCGTGTTGCGCCTTTTGGCCCACCTACCGGAAGCCTTGCGCCAAGGGCGGCGCGCCCTCGACCTGTTGGAGGCTGAGGCCTTGCGCCAGGCTGGGCGCTACCAGGAAGCGGAGGCCGCTTACCAGAAGGCCCTTAGGGCGGGAGAGACCCGGGCCTACTTGGGTCTGGCCCGGCTGTTCCTGGACACCGTGGAACCGGCTCGAGGGCGTCCTTACCTGGAGGAGGCCTCGAGGTTGTTTCCCGAGGAAGCCAGGCTTCTCCTGGCGGAGAACCTTCTCAACGAGGGCCGTGTAGCGGAGGCGGAAGCCTTGGGGTTCTCCGGGCCAAGGCTTCTCCTGAGGCAGGGGAGGCCCAAAGAGGCCCTGGCCCGCCTCAGGGAAAGCGGGGACCCCGGCCTGCACCGGCCGCCGCAGAACCATCGGGAGAGTACCCTTCTCCGGTCCCTTTTGGAGTGCGTGGCAGGGGATGCGGAGGAGGGCCTCCGGTGGGCGGAGCGGGGGCTTTGGGAGGCTGAGGTGCTGGGGAGTCCTTTCGGCATGAGCCTGGCCCAGGCCAGGAGGGGGCATGCCCTTCTGGTTTTGGAACGCTTGGAGGAGGCCAAGGCGGCCTACCAGGCCGCCTTGGCCATGGCGGAAGGGGGTCCAGCGCGGCTTAAGGTGGAAGCCCTGGGGGGTCTGGCTGCCCTGGGGGATGAGGAGGCCTACAGGGAAATGGTCCGCCTGACCCGGACCGCCGGGGATCTTTGGGTGGAAGGCTTCCTCACCCTTATGGTGGCGTTGGCTTGGCTTCGGCGGGGCGAGGTTTTTTCCTTGCCCACCCTGCCCCTTTTGGACCCTTTCCTTCAGGCTGTGGCCGAGGCTTACCCGTTTGGGGATGGATGGGAAGACCTTTTGCGGGTTTACCCCTTCCTGGCCCACCGGACGCTTTTCTCACCCCCGGTTGCCCGGGTACGCCGGGCCCTTTGGCGACTTGGCCGCCTTCCCGTTCCCTACCATCCCGGGGTGCGGGTGGAGATACGGGTCCTCGGGGGATTTGAGGTGCGGGTGGAGGGACGGCCTGTGCGGTTCCGCCGGGATAAGGCCCGGCTTCTTTTGGCCCTTCTGGTGGCCGCCCAATGGGAAAAGGAGGATCTCCTCGAGGCCCTGTCGGTTTCCCCAGGGGAGTTCAGGGTGCTGTGGTGGGAGGTGGTCAACGCCCTGGAGCCCGACCGGCCCAGAGGGGCCAGGCCCTACTTCCTGCGCCAGAAGCCCTATGGCCTCTTCCGCCAGGCGCCGGAGCTATACCTGGACCTGGAGGATCCCAAGGCACCCCCCGCCCCGCCCTTCCTGGGGCTGGACCATCCTTTTCTGGATGAGGTTTCCAGGGCCTACCTGGAGGAGCGGCGGAGAGAGCTTTTGCAAAGCCCTAGGCTCGAGGACTGGCTTTTGGCCTTGCGCCTGGATCCCCTGGATGAGAAGGTCCTGAAGAGGCTTTGCGGCACCCCCGCCCAGGAAGAGGCCCTCCGCCTTCGGCAGAGGGCCCTGGAGGAGCTGGGTCTTAAGGCGTAAGGCCCACCCCCCGGGATCCCGGGGGGTGGGCGCTGGGTTCTCTTCCGAGGACCCTATGTGGCTTTCTTGGCCTGGCGTTGCCGCAACTCTTTCCAGAACACCACCATGGCGCTCACCACGTAGATGGAGCTGTAAGTGCCCACGAAGATGCCCACGAAGATGGCCAGGGAGAAGTCCCTGAGGACGCTTCCTCCCAGGAAGAGGAGGGCGACGATGGGCAAGAGGGTGGTGAGGCTGGTCATCACCGTGCGGGAGAGGGTCTGGTTGATGGAGCGGTTCACCATCTCCCGGTAGGGGATGCCCCGCATGAGCTTCTGGTTTTCCCGGATGCGGTCTGAAACCACGATGGAGTCGTTGATGGAGTAGCCCACGATGGTGAGGAGGGCGGCGATGGTGGGGATGGAGAACTCCAGGCCCAAGAGGCTGTACATCCCCGCCACGATGGCCACGTCATGGGCCACGGCGATGACGCTGGCCACCCCGAAGGTCCAGTCAAAGCGGAAGGCCACGTAGAGGAGGATTAGGCCAAGGCCCACCAAGACCGCCATCACCGCATTGCGCCGAAGTTCGGAACCGATGGCCGGACCCACGGTCTCCGAGGTGAGGACGCTGGCCTTTAGCTCCGCGGTGAAGAGCCGCTCCAGCTCCAGACGCTTGGCATCGGAAAGGGGTGGGAGCTTAAGGGAAAACTCCCGGAAATCGGCGGTGGGAGCCTGCACCTGGGTGATGACCGCTTCCTTGGCGGGGAAGCCCCTGGCTTCCAGGAAGCGCCTTAGGGTGTCCACGCCCACCTCGGGCCCCGTGCGCAGGGTGTACGCCGTACCCCCGGTGAAGTCGATGGAGTAGTTGAAGCCCTTGGTAAAGACCACCCCCGCTGCCAGGACGGCTAGGAGCAGGGTGGCCACGGTGATGAAGCGGGCCGGGCCCATGAAGTTGAACCTGGGGTCCACCAGCCACATGGGGGGGCGGACCTCCCCGCGCTCGGCCATGCGCTCCAGAAGGTAGCGGCTGAAAACCAGGTTGGAGAAGACGCTGGCCACCACTCCGATGGCCAGAACAACTGCAAATCCCCGAACGGGCCCGGTGGCGTACTGGTAAAGGGCGGCAGCCGCCAGCAAATGAGCGGCGTTCACGTCCAGGATGGTTAGGGTGGAGTGTTTGAAACCCTCGGGGATGGCCTGGCGGAACTTCTTCCCGGCCCTGAGCTCCTCCTTGATGCGCTCGAAGGAAAGCACGTTCCCGTCCACCGCAGCCCCCAGGGTGAGGACCAAGCCGGCGATGCCGGGGAGGGTCAGGGTGGCCCCGAGGCCCGAAAGGAGCCCCAGGATAAGAACGGAGGTGTAGATGAGGCCCAAGGAAGCCACCAGACCTAGGCTTGGGCCGTAGTAGGCGAAGATGAGGAGGAAGATGGCTAGGGTGCCGATGAGGGCCGAGCGGATGCCGGCTTGGATGGCATCCTGACCCAGGGTGGGACCGATGGCCCGTATCTCCGCCACTTCCAGGGGAACGGGCAATGCCCCCGAACGCAACACCAGGGCGATCTCGCTGGCCTCCTCGAGGCCCGATAGCCCCTCGATCACCGCCTGGCCCCCGGTGATGGCCTGACGGATCACGGGGGCGGTGTAGACCTTGCCGTCCAGGACGATGGCCAGCTGCTTGCCCACGTTGGCCCGGGTCACCTCCTCAAACTTCTTGGCCCCTTCCGGGGTAAAGGTGAGGGCCACCTGGGGGCGGCCGAACTGGTCAAAAACCGCCCGGGCGTCGGCCAGGTCCGCTCCCGTGAGAAGGGCCGGGCCCAGGTCCTCGGGCTTGATGAGGTCCTTTTCCAGGTCTTCCCGCTTAAGCCTGGGGTTTTCCCTGAGGGCCTGGTTGATCTGGGCCACGGTGGTGCCGGTGGCCCCTTCCTTGAGGATGCGGAACTCCAGCACCGCCCGCTGGCCGATGAGCTTAAGGGCCCGGTCCTGGTCCGCCTGGGAAAGGCCGGGCAACTCCACCACGATGCGCTTTTGTCCCTGGATCTGGATCAGGGGTTCCGCCACCCCCAGGGCGTTGATGCGGTTTTCCAAGACGGTGCGCGCCTTTTCCAGGTCGTCGGGGGTGGGGTTTTCCACGGCGGCCTCGAGGACAATGCGAAGACCTCCTTTAAGGTCAAGTCCCAGCTTGACCTTGGGTTCCCCGGGGGCCCAGGGCTTCCAGACCATGAGGAGGGCCAGGAGGAAAAGGCCCAGGAGGAGAAGTCCGTTGAGAAGCTTGCGGTTCATACTCTTCACCTTTTGGGGCACGCAGGTGCCCGATTCGCTAGCAGAAGGGCTTAAAGCCGTATACCAGAGCCTAACCTCAGACTGCGCTGGATGGCCTTTTGAGCTTGCGCCAGCGCAAGAAGAAAGAGTTCCGGGCCCTAGCCTCCATCCATCTGGAGGCGGCCATAAAGAAGGTAAAGATGGGACGGGGAAGAGGCTTCCAGTGACGGTGGCTTGGCCTTCCTATTCTGGGGCTTGAGGGAAAAATGGGGAGGCCGGGTGGGAGCCTGGGCCAGGGGGGTAAGCCCGTTTCCCTGGCGGTCCTCCTTGAGGACCCAGGCAGGTCCCTTGGCGTGAAGCCCGGCTTCGGTCTTTCCCTTTCCGGCAGGGAAAGGGGGCAGGCCCTGGAAGACCAGGGCCAGGATGGCCAGGGCCAGCCCTAACCTTCCCCAAGCATTCCCTGGGATCTTCCAGTGCCTCAAGGAAGGGCACGCCCCGGAGAAAGACCGCCGGATCCAGCGCAAGGAACCTCCTACGCCGGTACCTCCACCATCTGGAAGACCTCTATGATGTCCCCTTCCTGGAAGTCGTCGAACCCCTCGAGGCCGATGCCGCACTCGTAGCCCTGGGCCACCTCCCGCACGTCCTCCTTGAAGCGCTTGAGGCTGGCCATTTTCCCCTTCCAGATTTCCTCGCCCTTGCGCAAAACCCTTACCTCGGCGCTACGCACCACCTTGCCCTGGGTGACCATGCATCCCGCCACCTGTTTGCCCCCGGGCAGGCGGAAGATGGCCCGCACTTCGGCCCGGCCCAGGACCTCCTCCTTGAACTTGGGTTCCCGCTGCCCTTTGACCATGGACCGGACCTCGTCGATGAGGTCATAGATGATGCGGAAGGTTTTGAGGAGAACCCCCTTGCTTTCCGCCGCCTTCTTCACCGCACCGGAGGGGTTCACCCCGAAGGCCAGGATGGCGGCGTTGGCCGTCTGGGCCAGGAGGACATCGGACTCCGTGGGGGCCCCCACCTGGGCCAGGAGGACGTTGATCTTGACCTCCTCGGTGCTCTCCTTGGCCAGGATGTGCTGGATGGCCTCCAGGGAGCCCTGGGTATCCGCCCGGAGGATGAGGTTAACCTCCTTCTGCCCTTCCTCCTGCAGGGCCCGGAGCAGGTCGGCCATGGTCCTGGGGCGGCGCTCCTTCTCGGCTTCCTCGCGGGCCTTGCGCTCCTCTTTGCGCTCCTCGGTGATCTCCTTGGCGGCCTCGAGGTCCGGCACCCACTCCACCACATCTCCGGCGTGGGGAAGCTCCTGGAAGCCCAAGACCTGCACGGCGCTTCCCGGGCCCGCTTCCTTGCGCTGGTTGCCGTCGGCGTCCATCATGGCCCGGATGCGGCCGTACACCTCCCCGGCCACCACGTAGTCCCCCACCCGGAAGGTCCCCTCCTGGACCAGCATGTTGGCGATAATGCCCGCCTGCTTGTCCAGCTTGGACTCGAGGATGACCCCTTTGGGCTCAGCGTTCGGGTCGGCCCGGTAGTCCTCCAGCTCGGCGATGAGGAGGATCATCTCCAAAAGGTCCTGCACCCCTTGGCCCGTTTTGGCGCTGATGGGCACCACGATGGCATCCCCGCCGTACTCCTCGGGCACGAAGCCCCGCTCCATCAGCTGGCGCTTGACCCGGTCGGGGTCGGCCTGGGGCAGGTCCATTTTGTTCAGGGCGAAGATGATTTTGGCCCCGGCTGCCTTGGCGTGGGCGATGGCCTCATCCGTTTGGGGCATGATCCCGTCGTCGGCGGCGATGACGATGACGGCGATATCCGCCACCTTGGCTCCCCGCTGCCTTATGGTGGTGAAGGCCTCGTGCCCCGGGGTGTCGATGAAGACCACCGTGCCCTGAGGGGTCTTCACCTCAAAGGCACCCACGTGCTGGGTAATGCCTCCCGCCTCCTTCTCGGCGATGCGACTTTTCCGCAGGTAGTCCAGGAGGGTGGTCTTCCCGTGGTCCACGTGGCCCATGATCACCACCACGGGAGGCCTTCGGGGCAGGGCTTTCCTGCGCTCCTCCTCCGCCAGCTTCTCCTGCAGGCCTCGTTGCTCTTTTACCAGCTCCCGCACCGCCTCCGCGTCCTCCTCGGAAAGGGTGGAGGCGTGGGACTTGTAGGCAACCCCCATCTGGTCCAGGAGCTCCAGGAGCTCCTCGTTGGTCATACCCAGCTCTTTAGCCAGCTGGTAGATGCGTATTTTGGCCATCCGTACCTCCTAAAAGGGTGACAAGTGCTTCCGACAGGGCTCTGGCCCGGGCCCCGGCAAAGCGCCTCAGCTTCTTTTCCGTCCAGCACTCCGGGTTGTCGGGGCAGACATAAGCCCCCCTGCCCGGCAGTTTCCCCGTGGGGTCCAGGCGAAACCCCTCCGGCATGAGCAGGATCCGCAAAAGCTCCCCCTTGGGCCGCCTTTTGCGGCACGCCACGCACATGCGGATGGGGACATGCTTCGCCATTACTCGGAAAGATCCCGGAAGAGTTTCTCGAATTCCTCTTTCGCCCGGCTAGTGGTTTCCGCCTCTTCCTTGGCGGCCTTGCGAATGGCCTCGTCCAGGTCGGAGATCTCCGCCTCCTCAAAGTGGATCTCGTAACCCGTGAGCTTGGAGGCCAGGCGCACGTTCTGACCCCCGGTGCCGATGGCCAGGGAGTGCTGGTCCTTGGTCACCTTGACCCGGGCCTTCTGCCCATCGGGTTCCAGCTCGATGGAACCCACCTGGGCGGGGGAGAGGGCGTTGCGGATGAACTCCTTGGGGTCCTTGGCCCAGAGGATGATGTCCACCTTCTCCCGGCCCAGCTCGGCGGAAACCGCCTGGATGCGCTGGCCCTTGTGGCCGATGCAGGCCCCGATGGGGTCCACATTGGGGTTGTGAGTCATCACCGCCACCTTGCTGCGGCGGCCGGGCTCGCGGGCGATGGCCTTGATCTCCACGATGCCCTCGGCGATCTCGGGGACCTCCTGCTTCAAGAGGTGCTCCAGAAGCTTCTCATGGGCCCGGCTTACGATCAAGGAAGGGCCTTTGGCGGAGCGGTCCACCTTTTTCAGGTACACCTTGAGGCGTTGCCCGGGGTAGTAGCGCTCCGTGGGGATCTGCTCGCTCTTGGGGAGGTAAGCCTCCCCCCGGCCCAGCTCCACGAAGACGTTGCCGCGGTTGTCCACCCGGGTCACCACCCCGGTGAGGACCTGGCCCTCCTTGTCCTTGTACTCGTTGTAGATGCGGTTGCGCTCGGACTCCTTGAGGCGCTGGGTGAGGATCTGGCGCAGGTCCTGGATGGCCATGCGGGAGAGGCCCTCGGGGTCGATGGGGAACTCCATCTCGTCGCCCACCTGGACCTCGGGGTCGTACTGGAGGGCCTCGGAGAGGGCGATTTCCTTGTCTGGATCCTCCACCTTCTCCACCACGCGGCGGACCTCCACCATCTCGATGCGCCCGGTCTGGGGGTCTATATAGACGTCCACCTCCGGACCCTTACCCGCATCGATTTCCTCCTTGCGGTACCCCTTTTGCCGCTTGATGTAGGCCTTGCGCAGGGCTTCCTTGAAGGCCTCGAGGACCTCCTCGGTGGTGACCCCCCGCTCCAAGGCCAGCTGCTGCATGGCGTCTATGAATTCCCGGTTCATCTCTCCTCCCTGAATCTCGGCTGTTACCTGGGCTCCTCGGGCCACTCGGCAAGGTTGGCGCGGAAGGTGCCGATCTTGAGGCGCTTTTCCTCCTGGCCCACCTGGAAGACCACCTCGTCCGCTTCCACCCGAAGGATGCGCCCGGTGAAGCCCTCGGGCCCCGGCACCTTGGCCTTTAGACCCTGGAAGCGCTCGAAGTGGCGGCGGGTAAAGAGGGGGCGCTTGGGGCCGGGAGACTCCACCAGAAGGCGGTAGCTTCCCGGAATGGGGTCCTCCCGGTCAAAGACGGCCTCTATGGCCCGGCTGGCCCGTTCCAGGTCGGCCACGCGGATGGGCCTTTCGTCCTTGCGCTCCAGGCGGACCAGGACCTCCCCGGGGGCTTCCTTCACCTCCAGGACCTCGAGGTCCAGAGGCTCCACCGCTTCCTCCACCAACCGCCAAAGGTCCACAGGCACCTCCCTACCTCCCTTCACAAAGGAAGGGTGGGCTTACACCCACCCCCCTCCCTTGGGAGCACTGGGCTCAGTTTACACCCAAAACCCCCTTGACTACAACCCCTTTAGCCTATTACACTCAAGGTTGCCGGTCCGAGTCCGGCCAGTCACATGGGGGTGAACGGTCTCGACGGGGGTCGCCGAGGGCAGGTGGCGCGCCGAGGTGCGGGTGGCCTCGTAAAAACCCGCAAAAGAATAAAGGCCAACAAGCCTGCTTACGCTCTCGCGGCTTAATGACCGCGACCTCGCCCGGTAGCCCTGCCGGGGGCTCACCGACGCGGGGACACAAACCCGGCTAGCCTTGGCTACGCCCCGTAACCCAAGGCGAAGTTAAGCGGGGCTTGCTCCTGGCCGCCCGTCCGCGGGCCAAGCCAGGAGGACACCCAAAACGCGGACTACGCGCGTAGAGGCCTGCCGTAGGGACTTTCGGACGGGGGTTCGACTCCCCCCACCTCCACCAAAGGGAATAGGGGCCCATAAGGGTCCCTATTTTGTTGTTGCCCTATATATGGGGGCATAGCGGTATGGAAAAGACCACCCTGTACCTGCCCAAGTCCTTGAAGCGTCTGCTGGAGCTTAAGGCCCGGCGGGAGGGCCGCTCCCAGGCTGAGCTCGTAAGGGAGGCGTTGGAGCGCTACCTGGCTTCCCCTCCCCCTAAGTCCTTGGGCATACGGGAGGATACCGAGGTAACAGGCCGTAAGGCAGAGGCCTGGTTGGAGAAGGATTGAGTCCTGCCCAGCGTGCGGACGTGGGTGCGCCAGTACCAGGACCCCCCTTTGGGTTTCTCCGATGCCGTGGTAGCGGGTTTGTCTTTGGAAGTTCCGCTCCTCACCCTGGACGCCCACTTTCTGGTCCTGGCTCGGGGTGAGGGTGTTAAGGTAGTCCATCCCAGCTTGTGATCTTCCTTCGGTTGTAAAGTAAGTGTGGTGCCGCCTGGCACCTCCTTCGGGGCGGGGTGGAAGTCCCCACCGGCGGTGAAAGCCCGCGAAGCCCCTTTGGGGCCCGACCCGGTGGAATTCCGGGGCCGACGGTGAAAGTCCGGATGGGAGAAGGAGGTCTTTTGCGAGAGCTGGACGAGAGGTTCCTTCGTAGGGCGTTGCAGTTGGCCGAGAGGGCTCGAGGCCACACCCACCCCAACCCCCTGGTGGGAGCGGTGCTGGTGCGGGAGGGCCGCGTCGTGGGGGAGGGGTACCACCCCAGGGCCGGGGAGGCCCACGCGGAGGTGTACGCCCTGCGCCAGGCGGGCGAGGAGGCCCAAGGAGCCACCCTCTACGTGTCCTTGGAGCCTTGCAACCACTTTGGCCGCACCCCTCCTTGCTCCTTGGCTCTTCTGCAGGCGGGGGTGGCCCGGGTGGTGGCGGCGGCCCGGGATACCAACCCGGCGGCCCGGGGGGGCTTGGAAAGGCTTCGGGAAGCCGGGGTAGAGGTCCAGGCCGGGCTTTTGGAGGCCGAGGCCCAGGAGCAGAACGAGGCCTTCTTTACCGTCCAGAAAAGGGGGCGGCCCTTCGTCCTCCTCAAGGCGGCCCTCACCCTGGACGGCAAGGTGGCGGCCTTGAGTGGGGATGCCCGCTACGTCTCCTCTGAGGAAAGCCGGCGCATCGCCCAGGCCTACCGCCAGTGGCTTCCCGTGGTGATGGTGGGGGTGGGGACGGTCCTCAAGGACGATCCCTGGCTCACCGTGCGGGAGCCGGACTTCAGGCCCTTCCCTCTCATGCTGGAGCCCCCGCCCCTCAGGGACCCGGTGAAGGTGGTCTTGGACACCGAGGGCCGCACTCCCCCCACCGCCCGTATCTTTCAGAAGGGACCCCGGGGGGAGCCTGCCCGCGTGTACGTGCTGGTGGGCAAGGGTGCGCCCAAGGATCGGCTTAGGGCCCTCGAGGAGGCGGGTGCCCGGGTGGTGGAGCTTCCCCGGGAAGGAGGGAGGGTGAGCCTCGAGGGGGCCTTGCACCTTCTCTTGGAGGAGGGACTGGACGGGATCCTTCTGGAGGGGGGTCCGAGGCTGGCTGGGGCCTTCTGGGAGAGGGGACTGGTGGACAAGCTGGCCCTCTTCGTGGCGCCCAAGGTGTTGGGGGAGGGGAGGGGGTTCTTGGAGGGGTTTGCCCTGGAGCGCATGGCCGAGGCCAAGAGGCTGAGGCTCGTCCGCAAGGAGTGGCTTGGGGAGGACCTTTGGCTGGAGGCGTACCCGGAGGGGTGATGTTCACGGGATTGGTGGAGGAAACCGGCGAGATCGTGGAGGTCCGGGAGGGGCCTTTCCTCAGGGTCAGGATCGCCGCCAAGGAAGTGCTTTCTGACCTTAGGGTAGGGGATTCGGTGGCGGTGGATGGGGTCTGCCTCACCGCAGTGGAGGTGGACGAGGGCGGTTTTTGGGTGGAGCTTGCCCGGGAAACCCTGCGCCGCACCGCCCCCACCTGGCGGGTGGGGCACCGGCCCAACCTGGAGAGGGCCCTTAAGGTGGGGGACCGGCTTGGGGGGCATTTCGTCACCGGGCATGTGGACGGGGTGGCGGAGGTGGTGGCCATCCGGGAGGCCCCGGGGGCCAAGGACTACTTCTTCCGACTCCCCCAAGACCTTGCCCGCTACATTGCCGAGAAGGGAAGCGTGGCCCTAAACGGCGTTTCCCTCACGGTGGCGGGCTTAACGGGGCAGGACTTCTTCGTCACCCTCATCCCCCACACCCTTAAGGTCACCAACTTAGGAAGCCTAAAGGTGGGGGATGGGGTGAACCTGGAGGTGGACCTCATCGCCCGCTATCTGGAGCGGCTTGTGAAGGGGGAATGATGGAGGGTTTGGCCAGCGTCAGGGAACTCATGGAGGAACTCCGCCAAGGCCGCCCGGTGATCCTGGTGGACGACGAGGACCGGGAAAACGAGGGCGACCTCATCATGGCGGCAGAGCACGTGACCCCGGAGTGGGTGAACTTCATGCTCAGGGAGTGCCGGGGGCTCCTTTGCGCGGCCTTGACCGAGGAACGGGCCAGGGCCCTGGACCTGCCCCTTATGGTGGAGAAAAACCAGGATCCCCAGGGTACCCGCTTCACCGTGAGCGTGGATGCCCGGGGGACCACCACGGGGATCTCCGCTTTTGAGCGGGCGGCCACCATAAGGCTTCTGGCTGATCCCGAGGCCACCGCCCAGGATTTCCGGCGCCCCGGGCACATCTTCCCCCTGGTGGCCAGGCCGGGCGGGGTCCTGAGGCGGGCCGGGCACACGGAGGCCACCGTGGACCTTTTGCGCCTGGCGGGGCTTAGGCCGGTGGGGAGCCTCATCGAGATCCTCAAGGAGGATGGCACCATGGCCCGGCTTCCGGACCTTTTGGAGTTTGCCGGGCGCCACGGCCTTAAGGTGGGCACCATCGCCGACCTCATCCGCTACCGCCTGGAGAAGGGGGACCTCTACGTGAAACGGGAGGCAGAGGCCCTTTTGCCCACCCGGTTTGGCGAGTTCCGCATCCTGGGCTACCGGGATAGCCTCACCGGGGAGGAGCACGCCGCCTTGGTCATGGGGAGCTGGGACCCTGAGGAGCCCGTCCTGGTGCGCATGCACTCCGAGTGCCTCACCGGGGATGCCCTGCACTCCCTGAGGTGCGACTGCGGTTTCCAGCGGGATCTGGCTCTGGAGCGTATCTCTAAGGAGGGGAAGGGGGTTTTGGTCTACCTGAGGCAAGAGGGGCGGGGAATCGGCCTTGTGAACAAGATCCGGGCCTACCACCTGCAGGACCAAGGCCTGGACACGGTGGAGGCCAACCTGGCCCTGGGGTTCCCGCCGGACCTGCGGGACTACGGGGTGGGGGCCCAGATCCTCTACGACCTTGGGGTGCGCAAGATGCGCCTCCTCACCAATAACCCCCGCAAGGTGAAGGCCCTGTCGGGTTTCGGCATCGAGATCGTGGAGCGCATTCCCCTGAGGGCCGGGGACAACCCCCACAACGAGCGTTACCTCCAGGCCAAAAAGGAGAAGCTGGGGCACTGGATGGACTGATGGGGTTCCCTGGATGGCCCAGGCCATCCCAAAGCCTCTAGCATGAGGCTATGCTCCGGCTTCTTAGGGTTGGGGTCCTCATCCTACTTTTCTTGGCCTTCCTGGATCCCAGGTGGCCCATGCCGGGGCGGGTGGTGTACCTTCTGGACTTTTCGCCCTCTGCCCGGGAAAGCGTCTTTGCCTTGGCGGATAGGCTTCCTAGGGATGGGATCTATGTGGCCTTTGCGGAGCGGGCGGCGAGGCTTCCTTCGCCCACCGCCCGCAGGCTGGACCTGGGGGAGAGGACAGACCTGAAGGCGGCCTTCCAGGAGGCAGAGGCCCTGAGGCCGAGCCGCGTGGTCCTGGTTTCCGACGGGCTTTTCGAGCCCATTTCAGCCCCCTTTCCCCTGGATGCGGTTTACGTTCCCCCCAAGCCCCATGTGGCGGTGGAGCTGGTCCCCCCGCCTTACCCCCTGTACGGGGAAACGGTGGGGGTGGGAGTGGTCCTCGAGGCGCCCCTCTCCGTGGAGGCACGCCTGAGGGTGGAGGGCCCCGCAGGGACCTGGGAACGAAGCCTTCGGGTGGAGGGGCGTAAGAGCCTGGTGTACACCTTCTCCCTTACGGAGAAGGCGGAGGTGTGGGCGGTGGTGGAGGGTTCCTGGGGCCGGAGCGAGGCCCAGGTGAGCCTCCAACCTGCCGACCGCGGCAGGGCCCTGGTGCTGGGGGACCCGGCCTTGGCCCGTTACCTGGAGGCCCAGGGCTTCCAGGTGGAGGAAGGCCCTTTCCGCCTGCCCCTCGAGGCCGACCTGGTGGCGGTGGGCCTCGGGGTCTTGGACCTTCCCGAGGGGGCCCCGGAGGCCCTGAGGAGCTACCTCCGCCAAGGCGGCGGCCTTCTTTTCACCGCCACCCCCAAGGGTCTTTTCTTCGGCGGCTGGGACCGGGCTTTGCCGGAAGACCTTCCCCTAAAGCCCCTGGGCCGCAAGGGGGCGGCCTTGGTTCTGGTGATGGACGTATCGGGAAGCATGGAGGGGGAGAAGCTTTCCCTGGCGGTGGCGGGGGCCTTGGAGCTGGTGCGGTCGGCGGCGGAGGAGGACTACCTGGGCGTGGTGCTCTTTTCCTCCACCCATCGGGTTCTTTTTCCACCCAGGCCCATGACGGAGCAGGGGAAGAAGGAGGCGGAAAGCCTCCTCTTGTCCGTGCGGGCGGGGGGCGGGACGGTCCTGGGCTCCGCCTTCCGGGAGGCGGTGCGGCTTTTGCAGGGGGTGCCGGTGGAGCGCAAGGGGATCCTGGTGCTCAGCGATGGCCTCATCTCCGACCCCCAAGACCCCATCCTGGCCCTGGCGGAGGCCTCGGGCCTCGAGGTGAGCGCCATGGCCCTGGGAGCCGATGCCGACCGGGCCTTTCTGAAGGTCCTCGCCGAAAGGGGTGGGGGCCGGTACTACCAAGCGGCCACCGCCCAGGAGCTTCCCCGGCTTTTCCTGAAGGAAGGGCAGGAGGTTTTCCAGGGGGAGGGCCTGGAGGGCCGTTTCCCCGTCAAGGCCAGGCTCCATCCCCTGGCCCAGGGGTTTTCCCCACCTCCCCTTTCCGTTCTCCTTCCGGCCCGGGCCGAGCCCTGGGCGGAGGTGGTTTTGGAAAGCGACGGCAGAGCGGTGCTGGCCCTGGGGGAGAGGGGAGAGGGGCGGGTGGCCGCCTTGGCCACGGATCTTTCCCGTTCCTGGCGGGGCTGGAAGGAGGCAGCTTCTTTTCTGGGCGGCCTTGCCCGCTACCTCATGGGGGGCAAGAAGGCCATGGCCCTGTACGCCTATCCCGAGGGGAAAGGGGTGCGGGTGGTGGTTCTGGGCCACCTGGAGCGCCCGCTTTTCCTAAGCGAGGGCCAGGAGATGCCCCTGGTGCCCACGGGGCCTGGGCGGTACGAAATCCAGGCCCCGGCGGCTCCCGGGGTGCTCCTGGACGGCTCGCGCCGCTTGCCCCTGGCCTTCCCCTTGCCCGGGGAGTGGACCCCCAGGGATGGGAAGCTGGTCCTCAAGACCCTGGCCGAGGCTTCCCATGGGCGGTTGCTGGCCCTGGAGGACCTGGGGCAACCTGGATCCTCCCCCCTGCCCCTGCGCCCCTATCTCCTGGCCTTGGCCCTGGCGCTTTTCCTCCTGGAGCGGCTCCTCGAGGCGCGCTCCTTTGCCAGGAAAGCCTGAGCCAGGGTCCAGAGGGCCGGTTCTGGGAGCCAGTGCATGGATCACACCGGGACGCCGAGTCTTTCTCTAATCTGGAATCCATGCACTGGGATGATTGGGAGGAGCTGATCCGCCGGGAGAGGGAGCAGAGGCGTCAGGAGGAAAAGCCCCTCCATGACCGTATCCACCAGCTGGAGGCGGACCTCTACTTTGCCAGGCAGGAGATCAGGCACCTGCAGCGGGAAAAGAAGGAGCTTTGGGAAAGGTCCCAGGCCCTGGCCCTGGGTACCGTCTTCCCGGGAAGGGAGCTGGAGGAGGTGAAGCGGACCCTGGAGGAAGCCTGGCTGGAGCTGGTCCTGGTGGCCTCCCCCAAAGCCGAGGATCTTTCCCGCATTATCGCCCTGTTGGAGCGCTATCTCCTTGGCCGAAGCCCTCGGTGATCTGCACCAGGACCGCCTCCCCCCGCACGGTCACCTCCCCGTTGGCGTAGAGCTCGGTTTCCACCACCACCTTCCTCCCCTTCACCTCCTTGGCCCGGCCCACCAGGACCAGCTCGGGCCCCAAAGGGGTGGGCTTCAGGTAGTCCACCTTGAGGCTGGCGGTGACGAAGCGGAGGGGGTGGGTTTCCAGATCCAGGCCCTCAGCATGGGCCTTGGCGGCGGCGGCGGTGGCGGTGGAGTGGCAGTCCACCAAGGAGGCGAGAAGCCCCCCGTAGACGAACCCGGGAATGGCGGTGTGGTGGGGGCTAGGGGTGAAACGGGTTTCGCTCTGGCCCTCGTCCGCCTTCCAGTAGGTCTTGAGGTGGAGGCCCATGGGGTTTAAGTAGCCGCACCCGTAGCAGTGGGCCCACTCCGGGGGGTAGTAAAGCTGGATGGCCTTCATGCTAAGCCCTGGGCCTGCCAGCGCTCCGGCACCGCCCGTTTCAAGAAGTCCACGATATCCTGGGTGCTGGTCCCAGGACCGAACACCGCCGCCACCCCCAGCTCCTTCAGCCTGGGCACGTCCTCATCGGGGATAATCCCTCCCCCGAAGAGGAGGATGTCCGAGGCTCCTTGCTCCTCGAGGAGCCGCTTCACTTCCCGGAAGTAGTGCATGTGGGCCCCGGAGAGGATGGATAGCCCTATGGCGTCCACGTCCTCCTGGATGGCCGCGGACACGATCATCTCCGGGGTCTGCCTGAGCCCCGTGTAGATCACCTCCATGCCGGCGTCCCTTAAGGCCCGGGCCACCACCTTGGCCCCGCGGTCGTGGCCGTCCAGCCCGGGCTTGGCGATGAGCACCCGTATGCGCCTGTCCATACGCTAATCCTAAACGTAAGCTGGCTCCTGGTAGGTGCCGTAGACCTCCCGCAAGACGTCCATCATCTCCCCCAGGGTGCAGTAGGCCAGGGCGCACTCCACGAAGTGGGGCATGGTGTTCTGCCCTTCCACCGCAGCCCGCCTTAGGCCCGCAAGGGCCTCCTCCACCCGCCTCTGGTCCCGTTCCCGGCGCACCCGGGCCAGGCGCTCCGCCTGGACCCGCTCCACCTCGGGGTCCACCAACTGGATGGGGACCTTCAGGGGGATCTCGTCGGTGAAGGCGTTCACCCCCACGATGATCCTCTCCTTGCGCTCCACCTCCTGCTGGTAGCGGTAGCTGGCCTCGGCCAGCTCCCGCAGGAAGTAGCCCTCCTCGATGGCCCGCACCACGCCCCCCATGCGCCGGATCTCCTCGATGATGGCCATGGCCTGGCGCTCCATCTCGTCGGTGAGCCACTCCACGTAGTAGCTCCCCGCCAGGGGGTCGATGGTGTGGGTGACCCCGCTTTCGTAGGCGATGATCTGCTGGGTCCTGAGGGCGATGGTGGCGGATTCCTCCGTGGGCAGGGCCAGGGCCTCGTCGTAGGCGTCGGTGTGGAGGCTGTTGGTACCCCCCAAAACGGCGGCCAGGGCCTGGATGGCCACCCGGGCGATGTTGTTGAGGGGTTGCTGGGCGGTGAGGGAAACCCCAGCAGTCTGGGCATGGGTGCGGAGCATCCAGCTTTGGGGGTTCTTGGCCCCGTAGCGGTGGCGCATCTCCTTGGCCCAGATGCGCCGGGCGGCGCGGAACTTGGCGATCTCCTCAAAGAAGTCGTTGTGGACGTCGAAGAAGAAGCTGATCCTGGGGGCGAACTCGTCGATGTCCAGGCCCCGCTTCAGGGCGGCCTCCACGTACTCAAACCCGTCGGCCAGGGTCCAGGCCAGCTCCTGCACGGCGGTGGAGCCTGCTTCCCGGATGTGGTAGCCGGATACGGAGATGAAGTTCCACTTGGGGACGTTCTTGGGCCCCCACTCAAAGGTGTCGATGACCAGTTTCACGCTGGGTTCGGGGGGGAAGATGAACTCCTTCTGGGCGATGAACTCCTTAAGGATGTCGTTTTGGATGGTGCCCCCAAGCTTCTTCCAGTCGTACCCCTTCTTTTTGGCCACCGCCAGGTACATGGCCCAGATGGCGTTGGCGGGGCTGTTGATGGTCATGGAGGTGGTGACCTCCTCGAGGTTGATCCCCTCGAAGAGGATCTCCATGTCCGCCAGGCTGGAGACCGCCACCCCGCACTTGCCCACCTCCCCCTTGGAAAGGGGGTGATCGGAGTCGTAGCCCATGAGGGTGGGCAGGTCAAAGGCCACGCTGAGGCCGGTCTGGCCCGCCTTTAAGAGTTTCTTGAACCGCTCGTTGGTCTGCTCGGCGGTGCCGAAGCCGGCGAACATGCGCATGGTCCAGAGCTTGGACCGGTACATGGAGCCGTAGACCCCGCGGGTGTAGGGGTACTCCCCGGGGTAGCCCCGCTTTTCCTCGTACTCCGGGTCCAGGACCCCGATGTCCTCGGGGGTGTAGAGGGGTTCTGGGGCGATGTCCGAAAGGGTGCGGTGGGCCACAGGCCTCTCGGGCATCTTCTCCAGGCTCTTCTGGTAGGTTTCCCTGAGCCAGTCGTGCTTCTTGCGCATGGGTCCTCCCTTGGGCCATATTCTACGCTTTTATGCGCCTAAGGAAAAGAGCGTTAGAAGACTCCTTCGCCGGCGGGGAGAAGCCAGCCTGTCGGCAGCACCTTTCTGAAGCTACCTTCTCGAGTGGCCAGGGGGCAGCCCTATCCTTTAGCGCTTCCGCTCGCTTTCGGGCTCCACGTGGATGGTGACGGCAAGCCCGGGGAAACTTTCCTCCAAAGCCCTTTCCAGCTCGTCGCAGAGCCGGTGGGCTTCCTCCACGGTCATGGACCCCGGCACCACCAGGTGGAACTCCAAAAAGGCCCGGTTTCCCGCCTTGCGGGTTTTGAGGTCGTGGACCTCGAGGGCCCTTCCCCCCAAGGCCTCGGCGATGGTTTTTCGGATCCGGCTCACCTCCGCCGGGGAGAGCCCCTCATCCATAAGCCCTCCCACGGACTGGCGCACCAGGCGGAAGCCCATGAGGAGGATGTTCCCCGCCACCAAAAGGGCCAGCAAGGGATCCAGCACCCATAACCCCGTGGCCCACGCAAGGCTTACCCCGGCGAAAACCCCCACGGAGGTGAGCACGTCGGAAAGCACGTGGTAGCCGTCGGCGGTGAGGGCGGGGGAGCGCAGGCGCCTCCCCTGGCGGAGGAGGTGCCAGGCGAGAAGGCCGTTGATCAGGGAGGCCAAGAGGCTGACCAGGAGGCCCGGTCCCAGGTCCCCTAGGGGCCTGGGATGAAGGAGGCGGGGGATGGATTCCTTGGCGATGAGAAAGGCGGCCAGCACCACCAGGACTCCCTCCAGCACCGCGGAGAAGTATTCGGCCTTGCTGTGGCCGAAGGGGTGGGTTTCGTCGGGAGGACGCTGGGCGAAGCGGATGGCGAAGAGGGCCAAAAGCGTCGCGGCCACGTTCACCGTGGACTCGAGGGCATCGGAGAGAAGGGCCACCGAGCCGGTGAGGAGGTAGGCCAAGCTCTTGAACCCCAGGACCCACAGGGCCACCAGGAGGCTGAGGCGGGCAGCCCTTTCCGCCACCTAGGCTCCTTCCTCCACCAGCTCCCGCTTGGGCTTGAGCAAGGGGAAGAGGAGGACGTCCCTCAAGGAGGGCTGGTCGGTGAGGATCATGGCCAGGCGGTCCAAGCCGAGGCCAAGCCCCGCCGCCGGGGGCATGCCGTACTCCAGGGCCAACAGGAAGTCCTCGTCGGGCTCGGGGGCCTCCTCGTCCCCTTCCCGTCTGCGCCTGGCCTGCTCCAAAAAGCGTTCCCTCTGGTCCAGGGGGTCGTTGAGCTCGGAGTAGGCGGGGGCGAGCTCCATCCCGCCCGCATAGAGGTCCCAGCGCTCCGTGAGCCCGGGCTTTTCCCGATGCCGCTTGGCTAAGGGGCTGATGGCCAGGGGGAAGTCGAAGACGAAGGTGGGGTTCTGGAGTTCGGGCTCCACGTAGATGCCAAAAAGCTTGTCCAGAAGCTTGTAACTGGGAACCTGGGCGAGCTCGGGGTGGTGGGCGTCGGCGAAGATCCTAAGCCTTTCCAGGTCCAAGGGGTCAAAGGGCAGGCCGGCCTTTTCCTTCAAGGCCTCCACGAAGGAGATGCGTCTAAAGGGCGGGGTAAAGTCCAGCACCCGCCCCTGGTAGGGGACCTGGTAGCTGCCGAAGAGGTGGAGGACCAGGCCGGAAAGGAGTTCCTCCACCAGCTTGGCCATGTCCTGGTAGTCGGCGTAGGCCCAGTAGGCCTCCAGCATGGTGAACTCGGGGTTGTGGTTGTGGTCGATGCCCTCGTTGCGGAAGTTCCGCCCGATCTCGAAGACCTTCTCAAACCCGCCCACGAGAAGGCGCTTCAGGTAAAGCTCCAGGGAGATCCTTAGGTAAAACTCGTGGTCCAGGGCGTTGTGATAGGTCTTGAAGGGCCTGGCCTCCGCCCCACCGGTGGTGGCCTGGAGGATGGGGGTTTCCACCTCCAAAAACCCCCGCTCCTCAAAGAAGCGACGGATGTAGCGCACCATGGCGGTGCGCCGCCGAAAGACCTCCCGCACCTCGGGGTTGACGATGAGGTCCAGGTAGCGCTGCCGGTAGCGCACCTCCTTGTCCTTGATCCCGTGCCACTTGTCGGGGAGGGGGTGGAGGCTTTTCACCAGGGGGGTCCAGGAGAGGACCTTCACCGTGACCTCCCCGGTCTTGGTGGTGAAGACCGTGCCCTTGACCCCTAGGATGTCCCCCACGTCCAGCTTCTTCAAAAGCTCGTAGCTTGGGGTGAGGTCCTTTTGAAAATAGAGCTGGATCTTGCCGCTTTCGTCCAGGAGGTGGGCAAAGGTGACCTTCCCCATGCGCCTCAAGGCCACGATGCGCCCGGCCAGGGCCACCTCTTCCTCCCACTCGCTTTCCGGGGGAGCCCCCTCCTTGGCGGATAGGATTTCCTTTGCGCTGTGGGTTTTGGGATACCGGTAGGGGTAGGGTTGAAAACCCGCCTCCACCAGGGCTTCCAGGTTGAGTAAGCGTTGCCGAGTCTGCTCGTTCATGTTTAGCCGCGCACCGAGACCACCCGGAACTCCTTCTTGCCCTTGGGGGTATCCAGGCTGAGCACATCCCCCTCCCGGTGGCCCAGGAGGGCTTTGCCCATGGGGGAGGCATCGGAGATCTTCATGGGGGTTTCCAGGACGCTGGCCTCGGCGGGGGAGACCACCTGCACCTCCAGGCGCTCGCCGGTGACGGGGTCTTCCAGCTCCACCACCGAGCCCAGGCCGATGACCTCGGTGGTGGCCCCTTCGATGATCACCGCCCGGGAGAGGATGTCCTCGAGGCTGTCGATCCGGGCCTCGATGCGGGCCTTCTCCTGTTTGGCCGCCTCCAGCCCCGAATCGTCGTAGTCGTCGGAGGACTCCATGAGCTCCTGCAGGATGCGGGTGGCTTCTTGCAGGCGTTCCCTTTCCTGCAGAAGTTGCTGCATGAGCCGCTCGTAACCGGCTTTGGTTAGCTTTACCTCGCGCGCCATAGCTCACCTCGTAAGTCATGAAGGTCGGCCAAAGCCGACCTCCTTGGCCCAAGGGCCTCCTTCTCAGGTGAGTATACCGCGAAGGAGGATTTCCCTCAAACGCTCGGGCTCCGCATGGCTGGCGCAGGCTGCCGTGTCCAGGCAGAGGACCAGGTAGCGGAGGTGGGTTTCCCTTCCGCCCACCGGGTGGCGGAAGAAGCCCAAGGCGCTTCCCGAAAGATGGCGGTGGCAGGCCTCGCACACCTGAGGGCTTCCCAGGGTTCCGGGCAGGGGCTCCAGGGTCAGGCGGAGCTCCGGGGGCCCCTTTTCCTGGATGATCACCCGGCCTTCCTCGTCGCGATAATAAAGAATCTCCCCAATGGGGAGAAGCTCGGGGGGAGTGCCTGGAAAGATCTCCAGGATCATCTCCCTTTCCTCGTGGTCCATACGCTTAGCTTAGCCCAAACCGCCCGAGGAGGGGAGGCAAGAGGAGGTAAAGGCCCACCAGGAGGGCGAAGAAGCTCGCCAAAAGCACCGCCGCTGCCGCCGTGTCCTTGGCCCGCTTGACCAGGGGATGGAATACCGGGCTCACCAGGTCGGCCAGGGCCTCGAGGGCGGTGTTCATGAGTTCCAGGGAAAGCACCAGGGCGCTAACGAGCAACACCGGCACCGGATTGACCTCCAGCCAGAGGGCAAGCCCGAGGGCCAGAAGGGCCAAGTAGGCCTCGAGGCGGAAGTTCCGCTGCACCCGCCAGGCGTAGAGAACCCCCTCCCAGGCATAGCCCAGGGAGCGCCAAACGCCCTTTAGAGGGCGAGGATCCTCTCTTGGACGCGGTGGAACCCCTCCCAATCCTCCTCCTTTTGGTGGTCGTGGCCGAGAAGGTGCCATAGCCCGTGGGCCGCCAGGACCAGCACCTCCTCCTCGAGGGGAACCCCTCTTTCCTCCGCCTGCCTCTTGGCGGTGTCCAGGCTGATCCAGATATCGCCCAGGTGGGGGGGTACAAAGGGATCGCCGGGTTCGTAGTGGGGAAAGGAAAGGACATCCGTGGCCTCATCCTCCCCCCACCACTCCCGCTTTAGGGCCCTGATCCTGCGGTCCCCGGTGAGGATGACCGTGACGGCCTTGTCCCCCACGCCCAGTTCCTCCATCAGGGCGGAAAGGGCCCGGCGGAGCCTGGGGATGAGGCCCCTTGGCGGACGCTTATTGGCTACGATCTCCACCACGCTCGGCTTCCTCGTAGGCCTTGATGATGCGGGCCACCAGGGGATGGCGCACCACGTCAGACTCCTTGAAGTACACGAAGGCGATGCCCTCAATGCCCTTGAGGATGCGGATGGCCTCCACCAGCCCCGACTTTTGGTGCTTGGGCAGGTCGATCTGGGTGATGTCTCCGGTGATGACCATCTTGGAGGAGAAGCCCATGCGGGTGAGGAACATTTTCATCTGCTCCGGGGTGGTGTTTTGGGCCTCGTCCAGGATGATGAAGGCGTCGTTGAGGGTGCGGCCCCGCATGAAGGCCAGGGGGGCCACCTCGATGATCCCGGACTGCAGGTACTGCTCAAAGCGCTCGGCGTCGATCATGTCAAAGAGGGCATCGTAAAGGGGGCGGAGATAAGGGTCCACCTTGGCCTGGATGTCCCCTGGCAAAAACCCCAGCTTTTCCCCCGCCTCCACCGCTGGCCGGGTGAGGATGATGCGCTTAACCCTTTTGGCCCGGAGGTGGCTCACCGCCATGGCCACCGCCAAATAGGTCTTGCCGGTTCCCGCAGGACCCACCCCGAAGGTAATGTCATGGTGGGCGATGGCCTCCACGTACCGCCTTTGCCCTGGGGTTTTGGGCCTGAGACGGCCCGGTAGCGCAAGTTCGGTTTCCGGGGTGGTGGCCTGGTACAGGCCCTCGCCTTGCAGGGCCAGGGCCACGGACTGTTCCAGGGTGGGCTGGTCCAGCTCCGCTCCTTGCCTGAGGAGGGCCAAAAGGTCCCGCACGGCCCGCTCGGCCACCCCCACCGCTTCCGGGTCGCCCTCCAGCTCCACCTGGTTGCCCCGCATGATGAGCTTGAGCCGGTCGCCGAAGGCCTCCCGGAAAAGGGAACGGAGCTTCTTCAGGTTTCGGTCTGCCTGGCCCAGAAAGGCCAGGGTTTCCTCGGGTTTTAGGGGGATCACCAGCCTTTGGGCTTCTTCAGGATTTCGTGCCATATCACCCCTTTCAGGATGCTTTCGCCGTCGGTGGTGAGCAGCCTTTTCCGCGGGCGCTTCCTTCGCTCTTCCTCCGGCGAGGATGCTTCGCGGAACCGCACTTCCAAGGGTTGCCGTTCGGGGCTAGAGGACCGTTCTAAACTCTCCGCCTCCGGTTTCTTGGGTGCGGGAAGGGACGGGGGCGGCGGGACCTTGGGCTTGGGCCGGGCCTTGGGCCTGGGGCGGGGTAGGGGTTCGGGTAGGGGCAGGTCCTCGGGAAACCCCGGGGGAATGGGGGGAGGCTGGCCCCGGCGGCTTAGGCCCTGCAGGGCCGGGATGACGATGAAGAAGAGTAGGAAAAGGAGACCCAGAAGGTCGTCTAGGCTCATTCCTCACCCTCGGGCTTGGCGGCCCGGCTGATGGACTCCCGCATGTCGGTGTCGGCCTCGATGTTTTTCAGGCGGTAGTAGTCCATGACCCCAAGCCTTCCCGTGCGCAAGGCCTCCGCCAGGGCCAGGGGCACCTGGGCCTGGGCCTCCACCAGCTTGGCCCGCATGGCCTCCACCAGGGCCCGGTTCTCCTGCTCGGCGGCCACCGCCATGGCCCGGCGCTCCTCCGCCTTGGCCTGGGCGATTTTCTTGTCGGCCTCCGCCTGATCGATCTGAAGCTGGGCCCCGATGTTCTTGCCCACGTCCACGTCGGCGATATCCACGGAGAGGATCTCAAAGGCGGTGCCGGCGTCCAGGCCCTTTTCCAGCACGGTTTTGCTGATGCGATCCGGGTTTTCCAGGACTTCCTTGTGGGAGTTGGCGCTGCCGATGGTGGTCACGATGCCTTCTCCCACCCGGGCGATGATGGTCTCCTCCCCGGCCCCGCCCACCAGGCGGTCGATGTTGGCCCGCACCGTGACCCGGGCGGTGGCGAGGAGCTGGATCCCGTCCTTGGCCACCGCGGCCACCATGGGGGTCTGGATCACCTTGGGGTTCACGGAAACCCGCACCGCTTCCAGCACATCCCGCCCCGCCAGGTCGATGGCTGCGGCCCGGTCAAAGGTGAGCTTGATGCCCGCCTTGTCGGCGGCGATGAGGGCGTCCACCACCCGGTCCACGTTGCCCCCGGCCAGGTAGTGGGCCTCGAGGCGGTCCAGCCTCACGTCCAGCCCCGCCTTGGTGGCCTTGATGAGGGGGTAGATGATCTTGGCGGGGGGGACCCGCCTTAGGCGCATGGCCACCAGGGTGAGGAGGGGGACCCGCACCCCTGCCGCCCAGGCCGAGATCCAAAGCCCTACCGGGATAAAGCTGAAAAAGAGGAAGACGAAGATGAGGACGACAAAGGCCAAAAAGAGCACACCCAGTCCTTCCATAGCTATTCCTCCAGAACCTCCACGAGCACCGTGGGCCCCCGCACCTCCACCACCCGGATGGGGGTGCCCTTGGGGATAAAGCCGCGGTTGGCCACCACGTCCACTCGCTTCTGGCCGAAGCGGGCCACGCCCCCGGGCCTAAGGTCGGTGAGGGCCGTGCCGATGGCCCCCACCTCCACCGCTTCCGAGGTGGCGTGTTCGGCGATGGTGCTTTCCAGGACCAAGGCCCTGGCCGGCCGGGTCCGGGGCAGGAAGCGGAAGACCAGGAGGAGCCCAAGGCCCAAGGCGATCACCGCGATGGCGATCACCAGGAGGGCGTTCTCGCCGAAGGTGAAGTAAACGGAGGCCAGGATGGCCCCCACGCCCAAGGCCCCGGCGATGCCGAAGCCGGGGAAGAGAAAGGCCTCCGCCAGGAGGAGGGCCACCCCCAGGAAGAAGAGGACGAGCTCAAAGGCGCCCGAGAGGCCCGCGAGCCACCCCCCGGCGAAGTAGAGGGCGAGGAAGGAAAGCCCCAGGGCCCCCATGAGGCCAAACCCGGGGGTGAAGAGCTCCAGGAGCAGGAGGAGGAGGCCTAGGGCGAGGAGGACGCCCGCCACCGCCGAGCTGGTGAGAAAACGGGCCACCTGCACCCTGGGGCCCGGCTGGAGCCTTTCGGTTTCCGGGTTAAAACCCGCCTGGCGCAGGGCCTCGGGGAGGCTTGCCGCCCTGAAGTCCGCCACCTTGAGCTCCACCGCCTTGTCCGCAGAGAGGGTCAGGGGCTCCCCCTTGGCGGAAAGCCCAGGGACTTCTATGTTCGGGTCCACCATGGCCTCCGCCAGCTCCACGGGCCGTCCCCGGGCCTCGGCCACGGCCCGGAACTTCCCCTTGAGGGCGGAGATCACCTTCTGGTCCGCGGCCTCGGGCTTTTGCAGGGGCAGGGCCACCACGGGGAGGGCGGCACCGATCTCCGAGCCCGGGAGCATGGCGATCTGGCGGCAAGAGAGGGCGATCAGGGCCCCGGCGGAGAAGGCGTTTTGCACCACGGCCAGGGTGGGCAGGGGAGTCTGGAGGATGCGGTCGGAGATGCGGATGGCCGCGTCCACCCGCCCCCCGGGGGTGTCGATGAGGAAGGCCACGCCGCTTGCCCCCTCCCGCTCCGCCCGGGCCAGGGACTGCTCCACGAAGACGGCCAGGGCGGGGTCGATCTCGCCCTGGATGGGGATGAGGTAGGTCTTCCCCAAGGCCAGGGCCGAAAGGAGCAAAAGGGAAAGGAGCCTCTTCACCGCCTTCATTCTATACGGCCTAGCCCAGAGGGAATGCCCCGGGTCCCGGTATCCTGGGGAGGATGGTGCGCCTTGCCGTGCTGGGCCACCCCGTGGCCCACTCCCTTTCCCCGGCCATGCACCGCTTCGCCCTGGAAAGCCTGGGCCTTGGGGGAAGCTACGAGGCTTTGGATACCCCTCTAGAGGCCCTTCCCGAACGTCTGGGGGAGATGCGCCGGGCCTACCGGGGGGCCAACCTCACCATTCCCCTCAAGGAGGCTGCCCTGGGGCTTCTGGACTGGGTTTCCCCCGAGGCCAGGGCCATCGGGGCGGTGAACACGGTGCTCAGCGTAGAGGGAGGTCTCTTCGGCTTCAACACCGATGCCCCCGGGTTCCTGGCGGCCCTAAAGGCGGGGGGCATCCCCTTGCGGGGTCCCGCCCTGGTCCTGGGGGCGGGAGGGGCGGGCAGGGCCGTGGCCTGGGCCCTCCGGGAAGCGGGCCTCGAGGTCTGGGTCTGGAACCGGACGGAGGAAAGGGCCCTGGCCTTGGCGGCGGAGTTCGGCCTGAAAGCGGTTCCCTTGGAACGGGCGAAGGAGGCCCGGCTTCTCGTGAACGCCACCAGCGTGGGGCTCGGTGACCCCGGGGCCACCCCCTTGCCGCCGGAACTCCTCCCCGAGGAAGGGGCGGCGGTGGATTTGGTCTACCGCCCTCTCTGGACCCGGTTCTTGCGGGAGGCCAAGGCCAGGGGCCTGAAGGTGCAGACGGGCCTCCCTATGCTCGCCTGGCAGGGGGCTTTGGCCTTCCGCATCTGGACGGGCCTCCTCCCGGACCCCTCGGGCATGGAGGAGGCGGCCCTGAGGGCCTTGGGTGTATAAAAAGGGTGTATGGGGCTCCGGCGGGTACAGGTGGTGCTGGAGGAGGCGCAGTGGGCCGAGGTCAAGCGCCTGGCGCGAAGGCTCGCCCTCGCCCGGGGGCGGCCGGTGAGCGCCAGCGAAGCCTTGAGGGAGCTCGTGGCCCGGGGCCTCACGGAGGAAGCGGAGCGGAAAGAAGCCTACTTGGCCCTTTTGGAAGAGCTTGACCGTCTCGGTGAGGAGGCGCCATCTGCGGAGCGGGACCTCCTGGAGGAGGACAGGCGCGCCCATGACGAGCGCCTGGGTATGTGACGCCTCCGTGGCCGTGGCCGCGGCCACGGGGCACCCCTTGCGAGAACATGCCCAGAGGCTCCTCCGACGGGCCGTGGTGGAGGAAAGGCCCCTTTTCGTCCCCCGGCTCTTCGCCGCCGAGGTGGCCTCGGCCCTCCGGCGGGCGGCCTTCCACGGTGCTATGACCCAGGAGGCGGCGGAAAGGGCCCTGGGCCTCCTCCTCAAGCTCCCCTGGATCTACGCCCAGGACGAGGAGCTTGCCCTCCCCGCCTTGCGTTGGGCGGCCAGACTCGGCCAGGTGCGGGCCTACGATGCCTTTTACGTGGCCCTTGCCGAGCGGGAGGACGCCCTTCTTTGGACGGCGGATGCTCGCTTGGTCCAAGGGCCTAGGGCTTTGGGCTTTCTCCAGGCCAAGGCGCTGGGAGAAGCATGAGCCTCACCCTGGCAGGGCCCGTGGTGTACGAGGAGGTTATCCAGAGGAGCCGTTTTATCGCCAAGGCCGCCCCCGTGGCCTCCGAGGAGGAGGCCTTGGCCTTCCTTGCCGCCAACCGGGAACCGGAGGCCACCCACAACTGCTACGCCTATAAAATCGGCTCCCTCTACCGCTTCTCCGACGACGGGGAGCCTGCGGGCACTGCGGGGAAGCCCATCCTCCACGCCATAGAGGCCCAGGGCCTGGACCGGGTGGCGGTCCTGGTGGTGCGCTACTTTGGCGGGGTGAAGCTCGGGGCCGGGGGGCTCGTGCGGGCCTACGGGGGGGTGGCGGCGGAGGCCCTGAGGCGGGGGGCCAAGGTGCCCCTGGTGGAGCGGGTGGAGGTGGCCTTCCTGGTTCCCTTTCCCGAGGTGGGCCGGGTGCACGGCCTGCTGCGGGCCCGAAACCTCTCCGCCTTTGAGGCCTACCTCCCCGAGGGGGTGCGCTTCTCCTTGCTTCTGGCCGAGGGGGAAAGGGAGGATTTCCTGCGGGCGCTCATGGACCTGACCCGGGGGCAGGCCCGGGTGGAGGGGTAGGCGCGGGGGTTAGCATGGAAGGGATGCTGCCCCTCTTTGCCCCCAAGGGCCGGGTCCTCCTGGTGGACGGCCACCACCTGGCCTACCGCACCTTCTTCGCCCTCAAAGGGCTCACCACCAGCCGTGGCGAGCCCGTGCAGGCGGTGTACGGCTTCGCCAAAAGCCTCCTCAAGGCCCTAAAAGAGGACGGGGACGTGGTCATCGTGGTCTTTGACGCCAAGGCTCCCTCCTTCCGCCACGAGGTCTACGAGGCCTACAAGGCGGGCCGGGCCCCCGCCCCCGAGGACTTTCCCAGGCAGCTTGCCCTCATCAAGGAACTGGTGGACCTCTTGGGCCTGAGGCGCCTCGAGGTCCCCGGTTACGAGGCGGACGACGTCCTCGCCACCCTGGCCAAGAGGGCGGAAGGGGAAGGGTACCGGGTGCGCATCCTCACCGCCGACCGGGACCTCTACCAGCTCCTTTCCGAACGCATCCACATCCTCCACCCCGAGGGCTACACCATCACCCCGGAGTGGCTTTGGGAGAAGTACGGCCTCCGGCCGGAGCAGTGGGTGGACTACCGGGCCCTGGTGGGCGACCCCTCGGACAACCTCCCCGGGGTGAGGGGGATAGGGGAGAAGACCGCCCTCAAGCTCCTCAAGGAGTGGGGAAGCCTGGAAAATCTTCTCAAGAACCTGGACCGGGTAAAGCCGGAAAGCGTCCGGGAGAAGATCCAAGCCCACCTGGAAGACCTCAAGCTTTCCCGGGAGCTCTCCCAGGTGCGGACCGACCTTCCCCTCGAGGTGGACTTCGCCAAAAGGCTGGAGCCCGACCGGGAGGGGCTTCGGGCCTTTTTGGAGCGGCTTGAGTTCGGCAGCCTCCTCCACGAGTTCGGCCTCCTGGAAGCCCCCGCTCCCCTGGAGGAGGCGCCCTGGCCCCCGCCGGAAGGGGCCTTCGTGGGCTTCGTCCTCTCCCGCCCCGAGCCCATGTGGGCGGAGCTTAAAGCCCTTGCCGCTTGCAAGGAAGGCCAAGTGCACCGGGCACAAGACCCCTTGGCGGGGCTAAGGGATCTCAAGGAGATCCCAGGCCTCCTCGCCAAGGACCTCGCTGTCTTGGCCCTCCGGGAGGGGCTGGACCTCGCGCCCTCGGACGACCCTATGCTCCTCGCCTACCTCCTGGACCCCTCCAACACCACCCCCGAGGGGGTGGCGCGGCGCTACGGGGGGGAGTGGACGGAGGACGCCGCCCTACGGGCCCTCCTCGCCGAGCGGCTTCAGCAAAACCTCCTGGAGCGCCTCAAGGGGGAGGAGAAGCTCCTTTGGCTCTACCAGGAGGTGGAAAGGCCCCTCTCCCGGGTCCTGGCCCACATGGAGGCCACCGGGGTCCGGCTGGACGTGGCCTACCTGAAGGCCCTTTCCCTGGAGCTTGAGGGGGAGATCCGGCGCCTCGAGGAGGAGGTCTTTCGCCTCGCGGGCCATCCCTTTAACCTGAACTCCAGGGACCAGCTGGAAAGGGTCCTCTTTGACGAGCTGAGGCTTCCCGCCATCGGCAAGACGGAGAAGACCGGCAAGCGCTCCACCAGCGCTGCCGTCCTCGAGGCCCTCCGCGAGGCCCACCCCATCGTGGAGAAGATCCTGGAGTACCGGGAGCTCACCAAGCTCAAGAGCACCTACGTAGACCCCCTCCCAAGCCTCGTCCACCCGAGGACGGGCCGCCTCCACACCCGCTTCAACCAGACGGCCACGGCCACGGGAAGGCTTAGCAGCTCCGACCCCAACCTGCAGAACATTCCCATCCGCACCCCTTTGGGCCAGAGGATCCGCCGGGCCTTCGTGGCCGAGGAGGGATGGGTGCTGGTGGCCCTGGACTATAGCCAGATAGAGCTACGGGTCCTCGCCCACCTTTCCGGGGACGAGAACCTCATACGGGTCTTTAGGGAGGGCCAGGACATCCACACCGAGACCGCAAGCTGGATGTTTTCCGTGCCCAAGGAGGCCGTAAACCCCCTGATGCGCCGGGCGGCCAAGACGGTGAACTTCGGCGTCCTCTACGGCATGTCCGCCCATAGGCTCTCCCAGGAGCTTGCCATCCCCTACGAGGAGGCGGTGGCCTTTATAGAGCGCTACTTCCAAAGCTTCCCCAAGGTGCGGGCCTGGATAGAAAAGACCCTGGAGGAGGGGAGGAAGCGGGGCTACGTGGAAACCCTCTTCGGAAGAAGGCGCTACGTGCCCGACCTCAACGCCCGGGTGAAGAGCGTCAGGGAGGCCGCGGAGCGCATGGCCTTCAACATGCCCGTCCAGGGCACCGCCGCCGACCTCATGAAGCTCGCCATGGTGAAGCTCTTCCCCCGCCTCCGGGAGATGGGGGCCCGCATGCTCCTCCAGGTCCACGACGAGCTCCTCCTGGAGGCCCCCCAAGCGCGGGCCGAGGAGGTGGCCGCCCTGGCCAAGGAGGTCATGGAGGAGGCCTATCCCCTCGCCGTGCCCCTGGAGGTGGAGGTGGGGATGGGGGAGGACTGGCTTTCCGCCAAGGGTTAGGAGTCGTCCTTCAGGGGCTTGAGGCTTGACTCATTTTTCCCTCATCTTCGGTGCTTATCCTCCTTTCAAGGAGGGGCCTATGAAAAAACCTTTCTGGATTGGCCTCCTGGTCGGCGTTCTGGGCGTTTTGGCCCACGCCCAGGGCACCCTGCCCTCGGGAGCGGTGGTGGAGGTGGTGGCCCCGCAGATCAACGCCAAGGTGCGGGTGCCGGGGTGCGTGCGGGACACCCAGGGGCGGGTGGTCTGCGCCGTAGTCTTTGAGAGCCTGGCCCAGACCAACCAGACGGTGACCGTCCTGCAGAGCACGGTGCAGGCCCTGGCCCCGGACGGGGCCCTGTACCCGGGCCGCCTCACCGTAGAGGGGGGCACGGCGGACGAGACCAAGGTGACCTTCGGCTTCCCCACGGGGGCCCGGGTGAACGGCACCCTGGTCTTCAGCGGGGTGCCGCCCGAGGTGCGCCTCTTCCCCCTCCTCACCTTCGGGGGGCTCAGCTTCCGGGGGATCCCCATCACCGGGGAGGCGGCCGAGGCCGCCCCCGCCCCCAGGCCCGTTCCCACCCAGGACACCTGGGCGGATTGGGAGCGGCGGTTGAGCATTTCAGTCCACCACGTCCTCTACCTGGCCAAAGACGGCACCGTCTGGGCTTGGGGAAGGAACGACTACGGCCAGCTGGGCACCGGTAGGACCTCAGAGGCCGAGCTCAAGCCGGTGAAGGTCCAGGGGCTCACGGACGTGGTGGCGGTGGCCGCAGGCTGGTACCACTCCCTGGCCCTGAGACGGGACGGGACGGTCTGGGCCTGGGGCAGGAACGATAAGGGCCAGGTTGGGATCACCCCCAACCCCCTGGTGCCCTACCCCGTGCGGGGCCTCACGGACGTGGTGGAGATCCGGGCGGGCGCTGACACCAGCTACGCCCTGAGGCGGGACGGGACGGTCTGGGCCTGGGGCTGGGGACGCTTCGGGATCCTGGGGAACGGGGAGTTCCGGGACCAGCCCCTTCCCGTGCAGGTGCAGGGGCTTACGGGGGTCAGGGCCTTCCCCTCGGGGGTTTTTGGCGACGCGGTGGCCGGGGTCCTCAAGGAGGACGGCACCGTCTGGGTCTGGGGGAACAACACCCACGGCCTCTTGGGGGACGGGAAGGGCTGCCGCTACTGGACAGCGGGTTGGGACTACGGCGACGGCCAGCCCGTCCCCGTGCGCGTGGAGGGGCTGAAGGGGGTGGTCCAGCTAGCCGTGGGCGGGGGTTACTTCGTGGCCCTCCTGGACACCGGGGAGGTGGTGGCCTGGGGGATAAGCCGCCACGGCCAGGCCGGGGTCTTCAACGACTACTGCGCCCCCCTCACCAAGGTGGCGGGCCTCAAGGACGTGGCGCGGGTGCAGGCGGGGGGCATCAACAGCTCGGCCCTCACCCGGGACGGGACCCTCTGGGCCTGGGGCGCCCACACCAACTGGGACGGCAGCGCGAACTACGGCATGCTGGGCATCGGCCCCATGGGACGGAACTGGGACCGGCCCGTGCCTCCTATAGGCATGGACGGGGTGGTCTTCTGGAAACACTGGGACACCTTCATCGCCATCAAGCGGAACGGCACGGTGTGGGCCTGGGGCCGGAACGACTACGGCCAGGTGGGGGACGGCACCCGGGAGACCCGGCACGCCCCGGTGCAGATCAAGCTTCCTGACAGCCCTTAGCGCCCGCACCGCGGTTTTGCCACATTTGGGGCCCCCGCCGAGGCAAAAGCCTCGGCGGGGTACTCACGAAGGCCAGGAGGTGGGCCCGGAAGGGCCCACCAGCCTTTTGGGCAGGGCGTTTCCTCGGCAGGCTGAGGGCCTTTTCAGCGCCCTAGGGGGCTTTGGGGTATAGTCCTCCTCATGAGGCGCTACTTCGGCACCGACGGGGTGCGGGGGGAGGCAGGGAAGCCCCCTCTTACCCCGGAGTTTGTCCTAAAGCTCGGCCAGGCGGCGGGGGCCTACTTCCTTGCCCAGGAAAAAAGGCCCGTGGTCCTCCTCGCCAAGGACACCCGGGAGTCCTCGGACCTCCTGGAGGCCGCCCTGGCGGCGGGGCTCATGAGCCAGGGGGTGCGGGTGGAGCACCTCGGGGTCCTCCCCACCCCGGGGGTCGCCCACCTCACCAAGGCCCTCAAGGCCACGGCGGGGGCGGTGATCTCGGCGAGCCATAACCCCTACCAGGACAACGGCATCAAGTTCTTCGGGCCCGCGGGGGAAAAGCTCCCCGACGAGGCCGAGGAGGAGATAGAGCGCCTTCTCCTGGAGGACCACCCCACCCGGGGCATCGGCACCGTGGGGGACTTCCGGGAAGCGGAGAGGATGTACCTGGACTTCCTCCTCGCCCACGCCCCGGACCTCACGGGGCTCAAGGTGGGCCTGGACCTGGCCCACGGGGCCACCTACCGCCTCGGGCCCAAGCTCTTCCAGAAGGCGGGGGCCGAGGTCATGGCCTTCTTCAACACCCCGGACGGCAGGAACATCAACCGGGCCTGCGGCTCCACCCACCCCGAGGCCCTAGCCCGCTTCGTGGTGGAGCTTGGGCTGGACCTGGGAATCGCCTTTGATGGGGACGGGGACCGGGTGCAGCTCATAGACCGCAAGGGGCGCCTCTTCCACGGGGACCACGTCCTCTACCTCGCCGCCTTGGCCTTTGGGGAAAAGGGGGTGGTGGGGACGGTGATGAGCAACATGGGCCTGGAGGTGGCCCTGAAGGAGAAGGGCCTCGCCTTCCACCGGGCGGCGGTGGGGGACCGGTACGTCCTGGAGAAGCTTAAGGAGACGGGCCTTGCCCTGGGGGGGGAGCCCTCGGGGCACGTGATCTTCCTCCGCCACCACACCACGGGGGACGGCCTCCTCACCGCCCTCCTCACCCTGAGGGCCCTAAAGGCCCTGGGCGGGGACCTTTCCGACTGGTACGAGGCCCTGCCCATGTATCCCCAGGTCCTCCTGAACGTGCGGGTTTCCGACAAGGAAAAGGTGATGGCCCATCCCCGGCTCCGCGAGGCCCTGGCCGAGGCCGAGAGGCGGCTGGGAGGCCGGGGTCGGGTGAACGTCCGCCCTTCGGGGACCGAGCCCCTCGTCCGGGTGATGGTGGAGGCGGAGGAGGGGGCGGAGGAGGTGGCCCGGGGGCTTGCCGAGGTGGTGGCCTCCCTGGACCGGGGGCAGGGGCCGGGGTAGGATGGGGACGTGAGCTACGGGAGGGCCCACCTGGAGGAAAGGCTCCTTCGGGCCCTGGCCGAGGCCGTGGGAGAGCTTGAGGACCCGAGGCTCTTCCTCCTCACCGTGGAGGCGGTGCGCCTCTCCCCGGATGGCGGGGTGCTTTCCGTCTACGTGGAGGCCTTTGGGGAGGAGGAGAGGGCCTTGGCGGCCCTGCGCCATGCGCAAAGGAGGCTTCTTGCCGCCCTGGCCAAGAGGGTGCGCCTGCGCCGCCTGCCCAGGTTGGAGTTCTTGCCGTGGAGAGCGTCACCCGCATAAAGGTCCGCTACGCCGAGACCGACCAGATGGGGGTGGTCCACCACTCGGTCTACGCCGTCTACCTCGAGGCCGCCCGGGTGGACTTCCTGGAGCGGGCGGGCCTCCCCTACCACCGGGTGGAGGCGAGGGGGGTGTACTTCCCCGTGGTGGAACTGGGCCTGACCTTCCGTCCCCCGGCCCGCTTTGGGGAGGAGGTTCTGGTGCGAACCCGCCTGGCCCACCTTTCCCGGCGGGATCTTCTCTTTCGCTACCGGGTGGAGCGGGAGGGGACGCTCTTGGCGGAGGGCTTTACCCGGCATCTATGCCAGGTGGGGGAGAAGGCTGGCCGCATTCCGGAAGACATCTACCAAGCCTTGAGTGTGCTACACTTAGGGTAGCATTGTGGGCATGAGCCACGACCCCTTTACGCTTTTTGAGCGGCACATCAATCCCGGCTTGGCAGGGTTGCTTCGCTTCACCGGTCTGGACCGGATCGAGTCCCATGCCGAAGGCCCCTACGTCTGGGACACCACGGGCAAGCGCTACCTGGACTTTTTGGGCCTCTACGGCACCCTGAACCTGGGCCACCGCCACCCCAAGGTGGTGGAGGCCGTCAAGGCCCAGCTTGAGCGCATGCCCATGTCCGTGCGGGTCCTGGTTTCCGAGCCCACGGCGAGGCTTGCGGCCAAGCTGGCGGAGATAACGCCCGAAGGCCTGGAAATGGTCTTCTTCGGCAACTCCGGGGCGGAGGCGGTGGAGGCGGCCATCAAGCTGGCCCGGGCCTACACCGGGAAGCCGGGGATCATCACCACCCAGGGGGGGTTCCACGGGAAGACCATGGGGGCGCTTTCCCTCACCCCCAAGCCCGAGTACCAGGACCCCGCAAGACCCCTCCTCCCCGGGGTCAAGGTGGTGCCCTACGGGGACCTAGAGGCCCTGGAGGCCGCCATGGACGAGGCCACGGCCGCGGTCATCGTGGAGCCCATCCAGGGGGAAGGGGGCATCCGGGTGCCCCCCGAGGGGTACCTGAGGGGGGTGCGGGAGCTCACCAAGAGGCGGGGCGTCCTCATGATCGCCGACGAGGTGCAGACGGGCCTCGGCCGCACCGGGAAGCTTTTCGGGGTGGACTGGGAGGGGGTTTCCCCTGACCTCATGACCCTGGCCAAGGCCTTGGGGGGCGGGGTGATGCCCATCGGGGCCTGCGTGGGCCGGCGGGAGGTCTTTGAGGTCTTCAAGGAAAACCCCCTCTTCCACTCCTCCACCTTCGGGGGCAACCCCCTGGCGGCGGCGGCGGCCCTGGCGGCCATCCAGGTCACCCTGGAGGAGAACCTGCCGGAAAGGGCCCTGGAGCTCGGCGGCTACCTGATGGAGGGGCTGAAGGCCCTGAAGCAGGCCTTCCCCCACCTCATGGAGGACGTGCGGGGGCGGGGGCTTATGCTGGGCGTGGAGTTCGCCGATGCCGACATCGGCGCCCTGGTGGTGGCGGAGCTGGCGGAAAGGGGCGTCATCACCGCCTTCGGCCTGAACAACCCCAAGGTGGTGCGCCTCGAGCCTCCCCTCATCATTGGCAAGGAGCACGTGGACGAGGCCCTTTCGGCCTTCTCAGAAAGCCTTAAGGCTACGGAGAAGGCCCTGGAAGGCCTTTTGGGTTAGAATGCGGGAAACCTTATTGGAGTTTTTCAAAAAGACCGGCAGGCCCCACCGCTTGGAGGAGATTCTCAGGCGCTTTGGGCTGGAAAAGCGAGAGGCCAAGGCCTACCTTAAGGCCCTGGTGCGGGAAGGGTTGTTGGAGAAGAAGGGAAGCCAGTACTTCCTCCCCGCCCGGGTGCAGGGACCCATCAGCCTCCACAGGGATAGGTATGGCTTCGTGCGCCTTCCCGAAAAGGACCTCTTCATCCCGCCCGGCTACACCCAGGATGCCTGGCCCGAGGATCTGGTGGAGGCCCGCATCATGCCTCCTGGCCGGGACGGGAAGCCCTGGGGGGTGGTGGAGCGGATTCTCAAGCGGGCCCGGGAACGGGTGGTGGGTACTCTGGATTTCCGCAAGGGGTATGCGGTCCTCTTACCGGATGAGCCGGGTCTGCCCGAGCTCAGGCTTCTTCCCGAGGGGCTCCACGGCCTCAAGCGGGGAAGCCGGATCGTGGTGAAGGTGCACTACGACCGGCGTCCTTACGGGGAGTTTTTGGAATACCTGGGGGAGGGGGACGCCCCGGAGACGGAAACCGAGGCGGTGATCGCCAAGTACGGCCTGAGGGCCGAGTTTCCAGAGGAGGTGCTGAAGGAAGCGGAGGCCATTCCCCTGGAGATCCCCGAGGCGGAGCTGAAAGGGCGGCAAGACTTCCGGGACCTTCGGGTCTTCACCATCGACGGGGTGGACGCCAAGGACTTTGACGACGCCATCCACGTGGAGCGCCTTCCCAAAGGGTATCGCATCGGGGTGCACATCGCCGACGTTTCCCACTACGTCAAAGAGGGTAGCGCCCTGGACCAGGAGGCCTTCCTAAGGGGAACCAGCGTCTACCTGCCGGGGCGGGTTCTGCCCATGCTCCCCGAGAGGCTTTCCAACGGGGTGTGCTCCCTGAAGCCTCACGAGGACCGGCTGGTCCTCTCCGTCCTGGTGGAGCTGGATGAGGACCTCAAGGTGAAGCGGGTGCGCTTTGCCGAGGGAGTTATCCGGAGTGTGGCCCGGATGACCTACACGGAGGTGGAGGCCTTCGCCGAGGGCTTTGGCCTGCCCGAGGAGCACGCCTTTTTGGCCGAGGATCTGAACCTCCTCCTGGACCTTACCCAACGGCTCAGACAAAAGCGCCTCGAGGCGGGGTCCCTGGACTTTTCCTTCCCCGAGGTGAAGGTGGAGGTGGAAGACGGCACCCTCCACCTCATCCCCCAGGAGGAGCCCAGGGCGAGAAGCCTTATCGAGGAACTCATGCTCCTGGCCAACCGGGTGGTGGCCGAGCACCTGGTGAACAAAGGGCTTCCCGGGCTCTTTCGGGTACACGAGGAGCCCTTGGAGGAAGCCTACGGGAAGCTCCGCACGGCTTTGGCCCGGCTGGGGTATACCCTGCCGGAGAAGCTTTCCTCCAAGGCCCTGCAACGGGTTCTTCTCGAGGCCAAGGGCCGGCCGGAGGAGCCCGTGGTGGCCAACCTGGTCCTGCGCTCGTTGCGTTTGGCTCGGTACGCTGCGGAGAACCTCGGGCATTTCGGGCTGGCCATGGAGCACTACCTGCACTTCACGAGCCCCATCCGCCGCTATCCGGACCTGGTGGTGCACCGGGTGCTCAAGGCCATCCTTCGGCGGAGCCTTACCCCAGCCAAGAAGGTCCGCTGGCAGGAAACCTTTCCCGCCATCGCCGAGCACGCCTCCGAGATGGAAAGGAAGGCGGAGGCGGCGGAGCGGGAACTCACCAAGTACTACATGGCCAAGTGGGCGGAGCTTCACCTAGGGGAGCGGTTCGTGGGCAAGGTGACCGGGGTGGCCAGCTTTGGCGCCTTCGTCACCCTGAAAAACGGGGTGGAGGGCTTGGTGCGCCTCGAGGCCCTGGGCCCTTACACCTACAGCGAGGAGGCCCTGGCCCTTCTGGGTCCCAAGGGCAAGAGGATCCGCCTGGGGGACGAGATGGAGGTGGTGATCGCCGCCGCCAACCCGAGGCTCCGGCAGATCGACCTCCTGCCCTACCGGGAAGAGGAAAAGAAGGAAGCTTCCAGGGAAAAAACCCTGGTGAAGAAGGGAAAGGCAAAGGAGGAGGAGATGCGCAAGGTGGTAGGACCGCCTACGGATAAAAGCCGCGACAGCCGGCCCGAGCGGGCCACGGTGAACACCGTTTACTTCGGTGAGTGGGCTCCCAGGGAGGAAAAGGCCGGGATGCACCGCCCGGTGGACACCAGGGCCAAGAGGCGGCGTAGGCGCCGCTGATACCGCCCCACCCTGGCTTCGCCAGGGACCCGGCAAAGCCCTTCGGCCCTCGCCTTGGGTGGCCGTGGGGTACGATCCGGGGAGAAAGGGCATGAGGCTCCATCGCCTGGGGTTTAGCCGGGAAGGGTGGGGAAGACCAGGGTGCCGGCCCCCACGGCGGAGAGGGTGGGGGCCTCGAGGTCCAGGCGGTAGGCCAGGACCTGGCCCCTCCGGCCGGTGAGGAGGGGGCTCAGGCTTGCCACCACCTCCACGGCGTCCACGCGGGTGGGATTCCCTCCCAAAAAGGCCAGGGCGGCTTCCGGCTCTCCCTGGGAAAGCCTTTCCAGAAAGCCTAGGTCCCGCCTCCTGGCCTCCTCCGCCAGGGGGCGGGAGAAGGGCTTGTCGCCAAAGCGGGGCCCCACGTGGGAGAGGTCCACCGCTAGGACCACAAGGCCGGGGTGGTCCTTGAGGACCATCTTCAGGGCTTCCCCCAGCTCGGGGCTTCGCCGGGCGACCAGGAGGGGAAGGACCCTGGCCCGGGGGAAGGTTCCCTTGAGGAAGAAAAGGGGTAGCTCCAGGCTGTGCTCCTCCCGGAAGGCCAGGGGGGTGTTGAAAAGCTCGTAAGGCAGGAGGGCGTCCAGGGCCTGCAGGGCCGCAAGGTCGGGCTCCGCAGGGCCAAAGGGGGTCTGGAAGGGAACGGGAAGGGCGGCGGCCTTCTCCTTGAGGGGCCGGTGGGCCACCCCCACCAGGTAGATCCGCTGTGGCTCTGGGGTTCCTTCCAAGGCGGCCAGGGCGGCTCCGTAGGCCTCGGGCACCCGGCTCGGCTCCAGGTGGGGAAGCAGGAGGATGGAGGGGCTCCCTTGAGGCCTTGGCCCCGAGAAGCTGGCCCGGAAGGCCTCGAGGAAGGCACGGGCCTCCCTTTCCCCTTGGGGGTAGGAAAGCCCTGCCAGGCGCATGGGGCGCTCCTTTCTTAGGGTTTCCTCCTCCTCCCTTAGGCGCCTTTCCACCGTTTCCGTAAGCACAAGCCCCGCCTCCTCCAGGGCCTTGAGCAGGTCCTCCAGCTCCTGCCTGGGCACCAGGACCCCATGGGCCTTGAAGACCTCCTCCTGGACTTCTTCCAGGGTTTTTCCCTCCATCAGGGAGACGAGAAAAAGCCCCCCTTCCGTAAGGGCCACGGGCTTGGGGAAGACCCCGTAGGGGTCGCTGAGGAGAAAGCCCCCTTCCACCGGGGTGATCTGGGGTTCACGCAGGCGTATTCGTTCCATCGCCCTTCCAATATAGGAGAAAGGCCCTGGCCTCTTCCCGGGTACGCACCTTTCCCTCCGCCTGGGCCAGAAGGAGGGCCTCCAGGGCTCTTCCCACCTGGGGACCGGGCTTGAGGTTCAGAAGGGCCATCACCTCCTCCCCGGAGAGGAGGGGGCGTTCGGGGAGGGGCTCGGAGAGGGTTTCCCGGTAGGCCTCCAATACCTCCCAGGCTTCCTTCTCCACACCTTTCGTGCCCAGGCGGTCTGCTGCCATGAGGTAGGGAAGGGCGGGAAGGAGATCGTGGCGGCGGAAGTAGAAGCGGCGAAGGGCCGGTTTGCCCTCGGGAGGGCGGTCCATGTGCCGTCGCACCAGGGCTTTAGCCCTCTCCACCGTTTCCTTTGGGAACCGCAGCCATTCCAGGGAAGCCCCCGTCACCTCGGCCCCTACCTCCGCATGGCCGAGGAAGCGGAAGCGGCCCGCTTCCGGGTCAAAGCGACGGGTCAAGGGTTTTCCCACGTCATGGTAAAGGGCGGCCAGCCGGGCCTCCAAGGGGGCCTCGGGCCAAAGCCAGGCCAGGTGGAAAAGCACGGAGAGGGTGTGCTGCCAGCCATCCAGATGGTGGACGCCCCCCTGCTTAAGACCCACCAGGAGGCGGAGCTCAGGAAGGTAGACGTCCAAAAGGCCCGTGCGCTCCAGCAGGTGAAGGCCCCAGGCCGCCCTGGGGGAGAGGAGGAGCCGGCTCAGTTCCTCCTTCACCCGTTCCCGGGCGGGAAGGGCCTCGAGGTGGGCCTGGAGGAAGCGGGCATGGCGGGAAAGGGCGTCTCGGGTTTCCCCGGGCAGGCCAAGGCCCAGGCTGGCGGCCAGGCGCACTGCGCGGAGGCTTCGGAGATGGTCCTCGTAAAGATTGGCCTCCCGTACGGGAACCAGCACCCTCCTGTTCAGATCCTCGTCCGCCCCACGGATGCCGAGGATGCGGTTTTGCCTCCAGAAAAGAGCGTTAAGGCGGAAGTCCCGCTTGAGGAGGTCTTCCTCCAGGCTCCCCTCCAAGGGGGAGAAGTCCAGGACGAGGCCACCTGTGACCAGGCGGTACTGGTCCCGCTCCTCGTCCAAGGGGAACAGGGTGCCCCCCAGGTGGCTTTGGGCATCCTGTGCCGCCTTCCTTGGGTCCTCCGCCATGAAGTCCAGGTCCTGCGGCCTCCTCCCGAGAAGGAGGTCCCTTAGGGCACCCCCTACGGGGATGGCCCCCTTGGGGGTATAAAAGGGGAAGTCCCTATGGGCGATCGGGCGAAGCACCCCATCATTATCGGCATCACCGGGAACATCGGAAGCGGCAAGAGCACGGTGGCCGCTCTCCTAAGGTCCTGGGGCTACCCGGTCTTGGACCTGGATGAGCTGGCGGCACGGGCCAGGGAGAACAAGAAGGCGGAGCTTAAACGGCTTTTCCCGGAGGCCTTTGCGGGCGGGGAGCTGGACCGCAGGGCGCTGGCCCAGCTGGTCTTTTCCGACCCGGAAAGGCTTAAGGCCCTCGAGGACCTCCTCCACCCCGAGGTGCGGAGGCTTTTGGCCGAGGAGCTGGCCCGCATAAAAGCCCCCTTGATCTTCCTGGAAATCCCCCTGCTTTTCGAGAAGGGGTGGGAGGCCCTTCTGGATGGAACCCTTTTGGTGGCGGCTCCTGTGGAGGAGCGGGTGAGGCGGGTGGTGGCGCGCTCGGGGCTTTCGCCGGAGGAGGTCCTGGCCCGGGAAAGGGCCCAGATGCCTGAGGAGGAGAAGAGGAAGCGGGCCACCTGGGTTTTGGAGAACCGAGGAGGGCTTAAGGAGCTGGAGGAGGGGCTGAGGGAGATCCTGGCCCGGATCCAGGAGCGTTTTGGGCTAAGCTAAAGGGCATGCGGGTGGCCTTGGTATCGGGGGCGAGCCGGGGGATTGGGGAGGCCATCGCCCGGCTTCTCCACGCTAAAGGGTACAGGGTGGGGCTTTTTGCCCGGGATGGGAGAAGGCTCGAGGCCTTGGCCTCGGAGCTGGGGGAGGGGGCCGTGGCCTTGCCCGGGGACGTGCGCTCCTTTGCGGACTGGCAGAAGGCGGTGGCGGGCCTCTTGGAGGCTTACGGCCAGCTGGACCTCCTGGTCAACAACGCCGGGATTGGTGTGATGAAGCCCGTGGCCGAGCTCAGCGAGGAGGAGTTCCGCCAGGTTTTGGAGGTGAACCTGGTGGGGCCCTTTTTGGGCCTCAAGGCGGCTTTGCCAGCCCTCTTGGCCTCGAGGGGGGTGGTGGTGAACATCGCCAGCCTGGCGGGCAAGAATGCCTTCAAGGGCGGGGCTGCCTACAACGCCAGCAAGTTCGGGCTTTTGGGTCTCATGGGGGCGGCCATGCTGGAGCTCCGGGAGGCCGGCGTGCGGGTGGTGAATATCCTGCCAGGCTCGGTGGACACGGGCTTTGCCGGCAACACCCCGGGAGCCTCCTGGAAGCTTTCCCCTCTTGATGTCGCCCAGGCGGTGCTTTTCGCGGCGGAGATGCCGGAAAGGGCTATGGTGAGCGAGATAGAGCTCCGTCCCACCCATACCGCTCCCAGGGTGGGCTAAGCTAAGGCCATGGCCTTGCCCAAGAAGCTTCAGGAAGCCCTGGATCTGATTCGGGCCATGCCCAAGGAGCTCAAGGCCCAGGTGCTTCTGGAATACGCCAAAAAGGTGCCCACCCCGCCTCCTGGGGTGGAGCTGGAACGGGTTCATGAATGCCAGACCCCCTTCTTCCTGAGGGCGGAGGTGGAGGGGGGAAGGGTTAGGCTTTACTTCTTCGTCCCCGATGAAGCCCCCACGGTGAAGGCCTTTGCGGGCCTCCTGAAGGAGGGCCTCGAGGGGGAGCCCCCTGAGGCGGTGCTTTCCGTGCCCCCCACCTTCTACCAGGGAGCAGGGCTAGAGGAACTCCTCACCCCCTTACGGCTAAGGGGCCTCGAGGCGGCTCTCTTGCGGCTCCAAGGCCAGGTGCAAAGGGCTCTTTCCTAGTCCATGTTCGTAGCCCTTCTCCTTGGGTACTTCCTGGGAAGCTTGCCCATCGCCTACTGGTTTGGAGCCCTTCGGGGAAGGAACCTCCTTCAGGAGGGATCGGGCAACCTCGGGGCCTTGAACGCCTACCGGGTGCTGGGGCCGGTGCCGGGTTTCATGGTTCTCCTCCTGGACCTCTTCAAGGGAATCCTGGCGGTGGCCCTGGGGGAGGGAGTGGGGGGAAGCCCTCTGGGTGGCCTTGCCGGGGGCGTGGGGGCGGTGTGGGGGCATGCCTTTTCCCCCTGGCTCCTCTTCAAGGGGGGAAAGGGCTTGGCCGCGGGGGCCGGGGTGCTCTTTGCCGTGGATCCCCGGCTTCTCTTCCTTTCCCTCCTGCTTTTCGCTACCCTTTTCGCCCTTTTCCGAAGGCCCTACCGCGTGGCCCTGGCCGTGGCCTTGGCCCAGCCCTTCTTGGCCAGCTTGCTGCACCCGGCTTCGGCTTACCTCCTTTTCGGGTTGGGGCTTGGCCTTCCTGTGGCCTTACGCCACCTCAAGGACTGGCACCGCTAGTCAGTAGGGAAGGGGCCAGGTGCGGAAGTAGTTGCGGATCCTTCCCCAAAGACCCACCAATCCCAGGGGTTCCAGGATCAGAAAGGCCAGGATGAGGAGGCCGAAGACCACGTTGCGCCAGGCGGCCAGGGTGGCGGCGTACTGGGGGCCAAGGGATCCCACCATGCTGTTTAAGACCTCGGGGATGAGGAGGACGAAGAAGGCTCCCAAAACCGCCCCGAGCACCGTGCCCGCCCCGCCCACGATGACCATGGCCAGGTACTGGATGCTCACCGTGAGGGGGAAGTACTCGGGGGTTACCGCCTTGTAGAGCTGGGCCAGAAGCCCCCCGGCCACCCCGGCGTAGAAGGCGGAGAGGGCGAAGGCCAAGAGCTTTACCCGTACCAGGTCTACCCCCGCCACCCGGGCGGAGAGGTCGTTATCCCGCACGGCCATGAAGGCGCGGCCCGCCCGGGTCATGAGGAGGCGCTTGCCGTAGAAGAACAGGGGTAGGGCGAACACGAGCACCAGGTACCAGAGCCTCCCAGGGGTGTCCAGGACGAAGCCGAATAGCTCGGCAGGGGGCAAGGTACGCCCCCGTATGCCCCCCGTGACCGCTTCCCAGTTTTTGAAGACGTAATCCGCCAGGAACTGGAAGGCCAGGGTGGCGATGGCCAGATACACCCCCTTGATACGCAAGGAGGGAAGGCCCAGCACGAGACCCAAAAGGGCGGCAATGCCTCCTCCGAGGAGGATGCCCACAGGAGCCAAGGGGCCATAAAGGTGGCTTGCAGCGTAGGCTCCCACTCCCATGAAGGCGGCGTGGCCCAAGGAGATCTGCCCCGCACCCCCCACCAGGAGGTGGAGCCCCAAGGCGCTTAAGGCCCCGATAGCCACCAGGGTGGTCACGTACATGGGATAGGGGGGAAGGAGGAGGGGAAGAAGAAGGAGGAGAACCAGGAAAACCCCCAGGGCCAAACGCCCCAGGGGTGTGCTAGCATAGGCTTCATCCTGCCGGTAGGTTTCCCGCACCGAACGGGCAAAGCGGCGGCTAAAGGCGTCGGTAAGCTGTTTGGCAAGGCGGTACATCCTAGACCTCCTGCACTTCCAAGGTGGCCTCGAGCCTCCCTTCCCCCTCGAGGTAGCGGATGGGGAGCACCACCTCCACCCGTCCCCCCTCCCCGTAGAGGGCCTGGATCACCGGGCCATAGCGGGCCTCCACCACCTGGCGCCGCACCTTGCGGGTGCGGGTGATCTCCTCGTCGTCGGGGTGGAGTTCCTTGGGGAGGATGGCGAAGCGCTGGATCTTCAGCTTGTCGGGGAGGGTTTTGTTCACCATGCGGATTTCCTCGGCAATCAAGGCCTTGACCTCGGGCCTTTCCGTGAGGGACAGATAAGTGGTAAACGGGATGCCCCGTTTCCTGGCCCAGTTCTGCACGTTTTCCGGATCCAGCTCGATGAGGGCGGTGACAAAGGGTCTTCCGTGTCCAAGCACCACAGCCTCGCGGATATAGGGGGAGTATTTCAGGCGGTTTTCCAGAAACTGTGGGGCAAAGCGGGTCCCGTCCGCAAGGGCACCCACCTCCTTCACCCGGCCCAGGATCACCAGATGCCCCCGCTCGTCAAAGAAGCCCGCATCCCCGGTGCGGAAGAAGCCATCCTCGGTGAAGGTCTCCGCGGTGGCCTTTTCCTGGCGGAAATAACCCTGGAAGACCTGGGGCCCTTTCACCAGGATCTCTCCTTCCTCGCTGATGCGCACCTCCGTACGGGGGAGAGGGGGGCCCACGGTTTCCGGAGGGGCATCCCCGGTGGCGTGGGCGGTGGTGGCGGCGGCGGTTTCCGACTGGCCGTAGACCTGGCGGATGTCCAGGCCTAAGGCGCGGAAGAAGGTGAACACCTCTGGGCCCAAGGGGGCTCCTCCGGTGACGGCGATGCGGCAGGCGGCAAGGCCCAGCCTGGCCCTGAGGGGCCTGGCGATCAGGGGATAGAAGAGGGCCCGCTTAAAGTTGAGCCAAAGGCCCACCCTCTCCCCCCGGAACTCCCGCCTCGCCCCCTCCAGGAGAGCTCCCATCCCCACCCGGTAAAAGAAAGCCTTTAGGAGGTCGGCGTCCGCCATGCGGCTTTGGATGAGGCTGGCCATATCCTCCCAAAGCCTGGGCGGGGCCAAGAAGAAGTCGGGCTGGACCTCCTTAAGGTCCTCCCGGAGGGTGGTGGGGTCCTCGGGAAAGTGTACGGTGGAGCCCTCCACCAGGCCCTGCACCACGGTGAGCATCTGCTCCCCGATCCAGGGAAGGGGTAGATAGCTGAAGACCCAGGCTCCCTTCTGGAACCCCAGGGCTTGGCCCACGGCAAAGTGGCCGGCGAGAAGGTTTTGGTGAGAAAGCATGGCCAGCTTACTCCTTCCCGTGGTGCCGGAGGTGGGAGCGAGGAGGGCGGTTTCCTCGGGGCGGCGCTTTTTGAGAGCCTCTTCCCCCACCTTGGGATCTCCGAAGGCCTGGCTAAACCGGAGCACCTTGCCCTGGAAGTGGCGGGACATTCCCGCTTCCTCCCAGACCAGGACGAAGTCCACCAGGTGCAGGTGGGGGTAGACCTTGTCCAGTTGCTCCTCGTCGGAAACCACGATGCCCTTGGCCCCGGTGAACTCCAGGAAGTAGCCCACCTCCTCGGGCATGGCATCCGCGTAGATGCCCATGGGAAGAGCTCCTAAGGTCTGGGCGGCCAGCTCGGCCTCCACCCACTCAGGAGCGTTATGCCCCAGGATGGCCAGGACCTCCCCTTCCCGAAGGCCCAAGGCCCAAAGCCCCCCTGCGAGGCTAAGGGTACGCTCCAAAAGCTCCTTCCAGGAGGTTTTCTGCCAGACCCCAAGCCGCTTCACCCGTAAAGCGGGGGCATGGGGCCTTTCCTTGGTGTGGTGGTACAGGTAAGCAAGAAGCGTTCCTTCCATAGTGCCTCAAACCTGCCCCAGGTAGGCTTCCGCCACCTTGGGATCCTGGCGCACCCCTTGCGGGGGGCCATGGTAGAGAACCTCCCCGTAGGAGAGGACCAGGACCCTGTCGGAAAGTTCCAAGACCGCCCTTAGGTCGTGCTCCACCCAGAGGAGGGTTACCCCCCATTCCTCCCGGGCGTCCAGGAGGAAGCGGGCGAGGTCTTGCTTTTCCTCCAGGGAAAGCCCGGCCATAGGCTCATCCAAGAGGAGGAGCTTGGGCCTGCTGGCCAGGGCCCGGGCCACCTCCACCCGCTTCTGCAGGCCGTAGGGAAGCATCCCGGCGGGGGCGTGGCGGAAGGGGGAGAGGTGGAGGTAGTCCAGGACCTCCTCGGCCCAGTCCCTGAGCCGCCATTCCCGTTCGGCCCGGGGTAGGGCGAGAGGATAGGAGGGAAGGGCCAGCTCGGCTCCCAGCTTCACGTTGTCCAAAACGCTCATGCCCCGGAAGATCTCCAATCCCTGGAAGGTGCGTCCGAGGCCCATGCGGGCCCTTTCCTGGGGGCTTTTCCCCCTGAGGCTTTGGCCCAGGAAGATCACCTCGCCCTTATCGGGTTCGTACACCCCGGAAAGCACGTTCAAGAGGGTGGTTTTTCCGGCGCCGTTGGGTCCAATGACCGCGAAGAACTCGCCCTCAGCCACGCTGAACTCCACCCCCACTAAGGCCTTTACCCCTTTGAAGGAGAGGTGGAGGTTCTTAGCTTCTAGGATGAGGCCCATTGCCGCCTCCTAAAGATGGCGTGTTGTGCGCCCCCGCTTCTTCCCTCTGTCTTTGGAGCGGGAAGGGGGCTTGGCCTTGGGTCGCACTTGCCACCTGCAAGGTGGTCCAGCGCTTGGGGTATCACCGGGATCACACCCACCGCTTCCTCCTTCGGTAGCGCTTGGCCTGGCGGAAGCCAACCTCCTCCTTGCCCAGGTAGAACTCCATCACGTCCTGGTCCTCCTGGGCGGTTTTGGCATCGCCTTCAAACACCACCCGGCCCCGCTCCATGACGTAAACCCGATCCACGATGGCCAAGGCTGCCCGGGCGTTCTGCTCCACCAAAAGAAGGCTCAGGTTTTTCTCCCGCCTTAAGGCCTCCAGGGTGCCCATCACTTCCTCCACCAGCTTGGGGGCTAGGCCAAGAGAAGGCTCGTCCACCACCAGCACCTTGGGCCGGGTGAGGAGGGCCATGCCCAAGAGGAGCATCTGCTGTTCGCCTCCGGAAAGATAGCCAGCCTGCTCGTGGCGCCTTTCGTAGAGCCGAGGAAAACGGGCGAAGACCTCCTCCATGCCTTCCTTAAGCTCTCGGAGAGGGAGGCGGTGGCCGGCGGCCACCAGGTTCTCCACGGGGGTCAGGTAGCGGAAGAGGGGACGCCCCTCGAGGACCGCCGTAAGCCCCAGACCCGTGATGCGCACGGGATCCAGATGGGTGGCCTCCTGGCCGAACAGGCGCACGTGCCCGTCCAGCACCCTTCCCTCAAACTTGGGAAGGAGGCCGGCCACCGCCCGCACCAAGGAGCTCTTGCCGGCTCCGTTGGGTCCGAGGAGGGCCACCGCCTCCCCCTCACTAACCTCCAGGGACACCCCGTCCAGGGCCAGGATCACCCCCCGGTAGACCACCTTGAGGTTTTCTACGGATAGGACCATGCCATTTCCCTCTATATCTTTTCGCTCGGCCATAAGGCTTGGAGGAGGTCTCTATCGGGGCCTCCTTCCGGGCAAAGCCAGGGTAACGGGGTATCACACCCGCTCAATCTGCCGCTCACCCAGTAGGCCATAGGGGCGCACCAGAAGCACCAGGAGTACCACCACGAAGGGCAAGGCCTCGGTGAAGCCGGGGAGGATGGGTTCCAGGTAGCGTTGGGAAAGGGCCTCGAGGATCCCCAAGATAAAGCCTGCCAAAAGGGCCCCACCCACCGAGTCCAACCCGCCCAGGATGGCCACGGGGAAGACCTTGAGGCCTAGGAAGACAAGGTTAGGGCCTACCCCGCTGGCTACCGCCAGAAGAGCCCCTGCCAGGGTGGCCAGGAGGGCCGAGACTCCCCAGACTCCGGCCAGGATCCGGGCCGTGGGGATCCCCAAGGCCAAGGCGGCCACCTCCCTTTCGGAAATGGCCCGTACCAGGATCCCGTACCGGCTCCTCCTAAGGAGCCAGAGGAGGAAGAGGCCCAGAGGCAAGGCCAGGAGTAGGTTCCATAGGGCCCTGGAGGGTACGAACACCTCCCCCAACTGGAAGCCGAGCTGGGGGAGTTCCCCGCTTAGGTACTTGAGATCCGGCCCCCAGACCAGCTGGACCCCGCCGTCTAGGGCTGCGGCCAACCCGATGGTGGCCATGATCACCGCCACCACGTTCCGCCCCAAAAGGGGCCGCACGAAACCCCGCTCCACCAGGAGGCCGAAGAGAAAGGCCACGGGTAGGGCGGCCAGCATGGCCAGGGGAAGGGGCAGGAAAAGGGCGAAGGTGTAGGTGAGGTAAGCCCCCACCAGCAGGAACTCGCCGATGGCGAAGTTTACTACGCTGGTGGCCCGGTAGACCAGGACGAAGCCCAGGGCAAGAAGGCCGTAGAGGGCTCCGTTGCCTAGGCCGCCAATCAGATAGGGTAGAAGGTCAGACATGGGCGTGTTGGAAAGCCCCCGGGATCATGGGTGGCTGGGTTAGGGCTAAGCCAGCTTGATCCAGTCGGTGATGGCGTTGAAACGACCGTCCTTCACGCTAGCCCGATAGAGCTTGGTGTAGGGAAGGCGGTGGTTCACAAACTGGTAGCTCCGCTGCAGACCCAGGCCGTTATAGTCCCCTAGCTTTTCCAGGTACTCCACCAGCCCGGCCCGAGTGAGCTTGCCTGCTCCCGCTGCTCGGCGCATGGCCTCAGCCACGGCCAGGACCACTCCCAGGCTACCCATGTAATAGGTGGGGCGGTAGGAGGTATCCCGGCCCTTCTTCTGGCGGAACTTCCGCATCTCGTCCACCGCAGGCACCAGGGTGTCGTACCAGTAAGCGTTGTGGTAGGTGACGGTGAAGCCTTCGGCAGCAGGGCCTGCCCGCTGGATGAGGGCCAGCTCCGCCGAGTAATAGGTGCCCATGAACTGGGCCCTTAGGCCCTGCTCCCGGGCGGTGCGGAGGATCAGGGGTTCGGCGGAAAGGGCATAGCCCTGAAGGATCACGAAGTCGGGGTTGGCTCGGCGGAGGTTCAGGACCACAGGGGTGGCGTCGGTAAAAGCCGGGGGCGTCACCTCCTCGTGGACCACCTCCATGCCGAGGGCCTTGGCCCTTTCCTTGGCGTAGGGGATGGGGTCGCGCCCGAACTCGGTGTTGGAGTAGACCAAGGCGATCTTAGCCCGGCCCTTTTGCAGGCGGATTTGCCTGAGAAGGGCCTCCATCATGTCGCTGTAAGTGGGGCCGAAGACGAAGATGGTGGGGTAGGTCTTGGGGTCGGCCAGTTCGCTGGAGAAGCTGGTGGCGGAGTAGGGAAGGCCCATGCGGGCGACTTCCGGCGCCAGGGCCTTGGAAAGTCCGGTGGAGTCCCCGTACACAAAGAGGAGCTCGTCAGGACGCTCCCGGGATACCACCCGGTTGAAGGCGGCGGTCCCCTTGGCCACGTCGTACCCCGTGTCCTCTATGATGAGCTCCAGTTTGCGGCCCCCAATACCTCCTTGGACCTCGTTGACGTAGTCCACCCCGTCCACGAACCCCTCCCGACCCGCATTGCCGGCAAAGGCGAAGGGCCCCGTCAAGGGCAGAAGGGCGGCCAGCTTCACCGGCTTGGCCTGGGCCATGGCGATGTAGGGCATGCCTAGGGCCGCCAACGTACCCACACCCAGCTTCCTTAAAAACTCCCTGCGCTTCATGTTGCGCCTCCTTTCCGGTTGTGCTCGGTGCAAAGATACCACGACCACCTTCCTTCGGCAAGTCCCGGAACCTTGCCCATAGCTAAGCAGCTGGAAAAGCAGCTTGCTCCACCTGAGGGATGCCGGTGCCGTTCCCTGCCAACCGGTCGGTTAGTAGCATTTTACAGCCCTGAGGCTTCCCGTCAAGGTGGGGGTGCCTTAAGGGGGCGGTGGCCTCCTGAGGGGGTGAGAGGCCTCGAGGGCCTAGGATGGGATCATGCGCTGGCATGCTGTTTACCGCCGCTTTGTCTTGGGCCGCCACTACCGGTTTGCCCGCGAGGCCCTGGTGCCCCATTTCTTTGATGCCCTCACCGCCTATGCCATGGAGCTTGCCCGCCTGGGCCTTCCTCGAGCCGATACGGCGGTGACGGCTTTGCAGGAACTCCGTACCCTTCCCTTGCCCAGCTTTACGGGGGAGGTGGAGGATGTCTTCTTCTCCATCTACTCCCAGCTTGCCGAGCACTGGGGGGAAGAGGTGGCGGGGGCCATACGCCGGGGGCTATCCCGGAACGACCTGGACCTCACGGCCTTTCGCGCTTACCTGAGGGACCGGGTGTTGGCCTTGCTGGGGGATTTTCTTCGCCTACGGGGGGCGGTACTCCGGGTTGCCGGGGCCCACGCCGGGGTACCCCTGGTCCTTCGCACCCACCACCGGCCCGCCCAGCCCTCCACCTTGGACCATTACCTACTCGGGGTGGAGGCCCTTTTGGAGAGGGACTTCCGCCGTTTGCAACAGGCTTTGGATACCCTGGATCGCTGCCCTTTGGGGGCCAGTGCCCTGGCGGGGAACCCCTATCCTGTGGACCGGCGGCGGCTCGCCGCCCTTTTGGGTTTTGCCGGACCGGTGGAGAACACCTTGGATGCCGTGGCCTCTGGGGATTATGCCCTGGAGCTGGCCTCGGCCCTGGCGGGACTGGGTACCAGCCTCTCCCGTTTCCTCACCGACCTTCTGGCCCTGGCGGAGCGGGGGGCCTTCGTGGTAGGGGAGGGGTTGGCCCAGGGTTCCAGCTTCATGCCGCAGAAGCGAAATCCCGTGGTGCTGGAGCACGCCCGCATCTATGCGGGCCAGCTGGTGGGCGGAATGGGTACGCTGGCTTCCTTGAACCACAATACCCCCTTCACCGACTTGAACGACCACTCCACGGGGGTACTGGAGCCTTTGACGGCCCTTTTGGGAAGCGCCGAGGCGGCGTTGGAGCTTACCCGGGTGGCCCTCGAGGAAAGCCAGTTTGAGCCAGCCCTCCTCCTGGAGGAGCTCTCCCCAGAGGTCCTGGCCTCGGAGGCGGTGGACCTTTTGGTGCGCAAGGGGGTGCCCCTTGCCGAGGCGTACCGGCGGGTACAGGGGGCTTTGCCGGGGGTTCGGCCCGAGCTCTTGGGGGTGGAACGGGAGGAACTCATCGCCTGGATGAGCCTCGAGGGCTTTTTCGCCCGCCGGGAGGTCCTGGGGGGTGTGGGGCCCAAGGCCCGGGCAGAGGCGATGGCCCGGGCCAGGAAGCGGCTTAAGGAAGACCGGAAGGCCTTAGTGGCCCTGAGGGCTCGGGTGCGCCTGGCCAG
>NZ_BAAJPG010000009.1:0-69382 GCF_057547025.1 Thermus sp. KWY1 | reverse complement strand
CCCCCGGGGCCTAAAGGCCCCGGGCACCTTTTCCTTAACCCTTGGCGGGGGATAATGGTCTTGCCGTGGAGCCTGGGTTCCACCTTCTCTACGCAAGGCGCCTGGCCTGGCGCCACCGGCTCCTCTTGGCCCTTCCCTTGGTGCTTCTGGGCTTTCTCCACCCCTTCTTCGCCCTGGCCTCCCTCCTACCCTTTTTGCTTCCCGCCCGCCTTTGGGAAGGGCGGGCGCTACGGGAGATCGCCCGGGCCAGCCTGGCCTATCCCACCGCCTTGGCCTACGGGGAAGAACGGCTTTGGCAGGAGGCCCGCAAGGTGGAAATCCCTCCTCCCCCCTTCCCCCTGGGCCTTCTCGCCCTCTACCTAGTCCTCCTGGCCTTGGCCCTGGGCTCGTGGACGGGGCTTCCTCCCAGGGAAGCAAGCCCCTTCTGGTCCCTTCCCAACGCCGGGCGCCCCGCAATCCCCCAAACCCCCTTGGAAAGGGAAAAGCCAGCCGAAGCACCCGGGGCTTCACCTGGGAAAACCACACCGCCCCCGGATTCCCCAGAGGCCCTCAGGAGCCCGCAAGGGAAGGAACCAGGCCAGGGCCAGCCCGCCCCAACCCCCCAGGAGGGAAGGGAACCGGAGCCCAGCCCCCAGGGATCTTCCCCCGGGGGTTCCCCCCAGGCCCCGGGGCAGGGAACCCAGGCACCGAGCAGGGGGGAAGGAAAGCCAGAAGCCACCCAGGAGGTCCCAGGTCAGGAACCGGGCCAGCCTAAGGAAACAGGCACCCCCACCCCAGGTGCCTCAGGACCCTCCCCAACCCTGGAGGCTCCCGCCTCCTTGCCCCTCCCACAGCCCACCGGTCCCGGTCAGGAGCTCCTCGGGCCCGGCCGGGAAGGAAAGGGCCGGGACCTACCCTCCCCCTGGCGGGAGGGAAGCCCTCCAGAGGAGGTGCGCCGGGGAGTGGAGGTCTACCTGGAGCGTACTCCCCTCTCCCCTGAGGCCAAGGAGCTTCTAAGGCGCTACTTTAGCGGGCCCTGACCTTTTCTAAAGCCTCGGCCACGCTCACCGGCCCCACCTCCAGCCGCTCCGCCATGGGGAAGGCCCCCATGGAACCCCCGTGGCCGAAGCGGGCCCCCACCCGCAGGTCCACATCCTTGAGAAGCTCCCGCATGAGCTCGTGCTTCCTTCCGCCCTCCATGGCGGCGTAGGGGTTTTCCCGCACCTCGAGGAGGCTCACCTTTCCTCCCCCTTCCACCTCGTAGATGGCGAAGCGGGGGGCGTGCCCGAAAGGACCCGGGTAAACCTTCTGGTCATCGTTTTTAGATAGGGCGATGGCGATGCGCATAGCCCTAGGATACACCCCAGAGGTATCAAGGGTCAGGGGTGCGCCGCCACTCCCCGCTCTTGCCCCCCGCCTTGTGCAAAAGCTGCACCCTCGAGATCACCAGGCCCTTGGAGACTGCCTTCAACATGTCGTACACGGTGAGGGCCGCCACAGCGCAGGCGGTTAGGGCCTCCATCTCCACCCCTGTTTCCGCCTTGGTGCGCACCGTGGCCTCGATGCGCACCCGCTTGGCCTCCCTTTCCAGCTCCACCCTTACCTCCACCCCGGTGAGGGGCAGAGGGTGGCAAAGGGGAATGAGCTCAGAAGTCTTCTTGGCCCCCATGATGCCCGCAAGCTGGGCCACCGCGAGGGGATCCCCCTTCCCCACACCCCCCTTTTCCAGGGCAGCCAGGGCCTCTTCCGTGAGCTCCACATAGGCCTCGGCGGTGGCGGTGCGGAAGGTGGCGGACTTCTCCGTCACGTCCACCATGTGGGGCCTGCCGTCCTTAAAGTGGGTGAGGTCCATGCCTCCAGTCTAGGGCCTGGGCAGGGCTACCCGCCAAAACCCATCCCGCTCACAAAGCGCAGGATGGGGTCCCGCAGGAAGTAGACGAAGAGCAAGACCAATAGCTGCAACCCGATGAAGGGAATCCCACCCAGGTAGATATCCGTGGTCTTCACCTCCTTGGGGGCCACGTTCCGCAGGTAGAAGAGGGCAAAGCCAAAGGGCGGGGTGAGGAAGGAGGTCTGCAGGTTCACCCCCACCAGGAGGCCGAACCAGAGCTTGTCTATGTTCAAGGCCTCGGCCCCGATGGCCAGAAGGGGCAGGGCGATGAAGGCGATCTCAAAGAAGTCGATGAAGAAGCCCAGCAGGAAGACCAACACCATCACGAAGAGGATGAAGCCCACCTCACCGCCCGGCAGGCCCGTGAGGAAGCCCTCCACCCAGAGATCCCCGTTGACACCCCGGAAGACCAGGCTGAAAAGGGTGGAGCCGATAAGGATGAAGATGACGAAGGCCGTGAGCTTGGCCGTACCCTCCATGGCCCCGTAGAGGACCTGGAAGGAAAGCCTGCGGTTCAAAGCCGCCAGGATCAAGGCCCCCACCACCCCCATGGCCCCGGCCTCCGTGGGGGTGGCCAGGCCGATGAGCACCGTGCCCAGCACCAAAAAGATGAGCACCAAGGGGGGCACCATGGAAAGAAGGGCCCTTCGGAGGAGGGGATTCCTGCGGATCCAGGGAAGGAGGACCAGGGTCCAAACCCCCAAGGCCAGGAGCACCTCCAGCCACTCCGCCCAGGCGGGCAGGAAGCGCCCCACCGCATAAGCCCCTACCCCCACCAGCAGATAGGAGAGAAGGGCAAAAGCCGCCTGGGCTTCCTTACCGGCTTCGGGACGGGCTTCCGGAGGAAGGGCGGGAACCCACTTTGGGCGGAAAAGGGCCACGTAGATCACGTAAAGGAAGTAAAAGCCCACGGTAAGGGCGGAGGGAATCAAAGCGGCCTTGTACATATCCCCCACGGAAACCCCTAGCTGGTCCGACAAAACAATGAGGACCACGCTTGGGGGGATGATCTGGGCCAGGGTGGCCGAGCCCAGGATCACCCCGCTGGCAAAGCGGGGGTTATAGCCGTACTTCAGCATGATGGGCAGGGAGATAAGGCCCATGGCCATCACGCTGGCTGCCACCACCCCGGTGGTGGCGGCCAAGATGGCCCCCACGAAGACCACGCTTAAGGCCAGGCCGCCCCTTAAAGGCCCAAATAGCTTCCCCATGGTGTCCAGGAGGTCTTCGGCCAGGCCGCTTTTCTCCAGGATGATGCCCATGAAGGTGAAGAAGGGAATGGCCAGGAGAAGCTGGTTGGACATGATGCCGAAAATGCGATCGGGCATGGCCTTAAGGAGGGGTGCAGGGAAGATGTCCAGGGCAATGCCCAAAAAGCCGAAAACGATCCCCACCGCCCCCAAGGAGAAGGCCACGGGGTAGCCGGAAAGCAAAAAGACCACCAGGGCCAAAAACATCAGGGGAGGCATGAGGCTTTCCAGGTTCATTCCACCACCTCCCGTTCCTCCTCCACCAGCTGCAAATGCCCCGTGAGGTAGGCGATGCGCTTGATCAGCTCGGAGATCCCCTGGAGGGTCAAAAGGGCAAAGCCCAAGGGCAAGGCCAGCTTGATGGGCCAGCGGGGAAGCCCTCCCACATCGGGGGACATCTCCTTCCCCAGGAAGGAGTTCATGGCCCAGGGCCAGGAGAGATAGATGACCCCCACCGCCATGGGCAGAAGGAAGAGCACCGTCCCCACCACGTCGATCCAGGCCTGGGTGCGCTTAGAAAAGCGCCCGGAAACAAGGTCGATGCGCACGTGGGCGTTGTGCTTCAAAGCGTAGGCCCCACCCAGGAGGAAGATCAGGCTGAACAGGTACCACTGGGCCTCGAGGTAGGCGTTGGAGCTATAGCTGAAGCCGTAGCGCATGACGGCATTGCCCGCGGAAAGCAGGGCCACCAAAAGCACCAGCCACACGGTGATTCTGCCTATGGCCTCGGTCAAGGCATCTATGGCTTGCGAAAGACCCAGGAGAAAGCGCATTCCCAACCCCCCTTGAAAACCCGCCCCATCCTACCCAGGGAAAGCGGGGATGTCAATGCGGGCTTGCGTCCAGAAGGGATTTTTCCCTGGTCCCTTTCCACCCGAAGCCCTTACCGGGCCCGGCGGATCGGGGCTACCAGGAAGGCCCCCAGGAGAAAGAAGGTCCCAGCCAGTAGGAAGAGAACCAGATAACCCAGACCCTCTCCCCGGGCGTTCAGAAGGTCCAAAGGCCGCCCGAAAGCCCCCGCCAGCACCTGGGGCACCACAATGGCGGTCTGCCATAAGCCCATGTCGGTGGCGTGGGCCTTGGGATCCCTCAGCACATCCGCCACCAAAGCCCAGTCCACCGCCAGGTAGATCCCGTAGAAAAGGCCAAAGAAAAGGGCCAGGAACAGCATGGCGTCATACCGGGGGAAAAGCAGGATGAAGGGCATGAGCAACCCAAGGCCCGCCCCCGAAAGGTAGATGAGGGGCTTTCGGCCCAGCCGGTCCGAGGCCTTCCCTGCGGGAACGCTGGCCAAGGCCGCCCCCAAGGAGATGAGGAGGCCCAAAAGGGCCACCGCCTGGAAGGGCTCTTTGGCAAGGGTCCGCCCGAGGGCCTGGAAAACCCGCACCACATCGGCCAGGTAGTACTGCAGGTAGGTCTGGGCCAGGTAAAAGCCCAGCATCACCAAAAAGCGGGTCAGGTAGACCAAAAGAAAGTCCCGGTCCCGCCAGGGCCCCGCCATGGCAGCGAGAAAGGGACGGGGATGGGCCCCTGAAGGTCGGTCGGGGGCAACCCGGAGGCTAAGCCCGGCCCCCAGAAGGTTCAAAAAGGCCGCCAGATAGGCCTGGAAGGCCAAAGGGAGAAGAAACCCCACCGCACCCCCCAGGATCTGGCCGGAAACCTGCAACACCCCCATGTACCCCGAGGCAGTGCCCCTTTCCTTTCGGGGCACCAGGTCGGGGATGAGGGCGGAGTAGGGCCCGGTGGCCAGGTCGTCCGCCACCTGCAGGAGGAGGTAGGCCACCAGGAGCCAGAGGTAGCTTGGGGCATGCGCCAAAAGGAGAAGGGCTATGGCGGTGAGGAGGCTACCCGCAAGGAGGAAGGGCTTTCTCCTGCCCAGGCGGTCGGAGAAGTAGCCCATGATGGGGGGTCCAAGAATGGCCATCACCGCCCCCAGGCCGAAGAGGAAGCCGAGGCGGCTGGCCTTCTCCTCGGGAGGGGAAAGCTCCGCCACCTTGGCGGGCAGGATCACCAGAAGGACCAGGAACCACTTGAAGCTGGTGGCGAACCAGTAGGCGGAAAGGGAAAGGTACCAGCCGGGCCCGTGGCGCATGGGCCTTACCTTACCAGACCGTGGCCTCGGGAACCACCAGGAGGGGCAGGGAGCTCCGGTGGGAAAGCACCTCCACCATGCGCCCAAGCCGGTGGCGCCAGGTGCTCTTGGCCTTGGAACCCAGGACCAGGAGGTCCGCCTCCCGGGCCTTGGCCAAGCGCAAAAGGTCCAGCTCCTCTTCCCCCTTGGACACCTCTACCACCCCGGTGGCCTTGAGGAGGCTTTCCAGGTGGGCTTTGGCCCGGGCTAGAACATCCGCTAGCCCCAAGGTTTCAGGATCCAAGTAGGTGGGGAAGCAACATCCTCCTTGCCCGCTCACCAGGTGCAGGCCGAAGACCTCAGCCCCCAAGGCCCTTCCCCAAGCCTCCGCCACCCGGAAGGCGCTCAGGCTTGCCGGGCTATCGTCCAACCCCACGGCGATGCGGCGCACCCCCCTCAGGGCCCTGGGGAGCAGCAGAATCGGAACCTCCCCTCGGTGCAGGAGGTAGCGGGCGAGCCCACCCCGGGCCAGGACCTCGAGGGCATCCGTGCCTCGCTGTCCCAAAAGGACCAGGCGGCTTCGCAAGGCCTCCCCAGCCACCACCTGGGCAGGGAAACCCCGGAGCACCCGGGCCCTGAGCCCGGTATCCGCCAGGGTTTTTTGCACCTCCTTCTCCACCCGCCTAAGGGTTTCCTCCAGCCCCGGCCTAAGATGGGGAAAGCGGCGGCCAAGGGCCTCAAAGTAGGGGGTGGGCACCACGTGGAGAAGCTCCGCCGGGATGCCAAGCCCCTCCTGAAGGAAGCGGGCGCTTTCCACCACCGACTCCAAGCCCTCCCCCAGGTCCACCGCAGCCAACAGGCGCATGCTTCACCCCCTGGCCCCAATATAATCCTTGCGTGCTCTGGCTTCGCGACCGCACCCTGGACCTCTCCCGCCCCCGGATCATGGGGATCCTCAACCTCACCCCCGATTCCTTTTCCGATGGCGGCCTCTACCTGGACCCGGAAAGGGCCCTGGAAAGGGCCAAGACCCTGGTGGCCGAGGGCGCGGATCTTCTGGACCTGGGGGCCGAATCCACCCGCCCCGGGGCCGAGCCCGTGTCCGTGGAGGAGGAAAAGAAGCGGCTTCTTCCCGCCCTCGAGGCCATCCTGGAACTGGGGGTGCCGGTGAGCGTGGACACCCGCAAGCCCGAGGTGGCGGCGGAGGCCCTGAAGCTGGGAGCGCACCTCATCAACGACGTGACGGGTCTTAGGGATGAGCGCATGGTGGCCCTCTGCGCCCGATATGGGGTGGCGGCGGTGGTCATGCACATGCCCGTGCCCGACCCCCAGGCCATGATGGCCCACGCCCGCTACGGGAACGTGGTGGCCGAGGTGAAGGCCTTCCTCAAGGCCCAGGCGGAAAGCGCCCTGAGGGCCGGGGTGCCCCAGGTGGTCCTGGACCCGGGGTTTGGCTTCGGGAAACTTCTGGAACACAACCTGGCCCTCCTTAAACGCCTGGAAGAGATCGTGGCCCTGGGCCACCCCGTTTTGGTGGGGCTTTCCCGGAAGCGCTCCATCGGGGAGCTCACGGGGGTGGAGGAACCGGCAAAAAGGGTCCTTGGCTCCGTGGCCGCCCACCTTTTCGCCGCCATGAAGGGGGCCAGGATCCTTCGCGTCCACGACGTGGCCGCCCACCGGGAGGCCCTTGCGGTGTGGAACGCCCTTTGGGAATAGATATGGGGGAGATCGCCCTTTTGGGTTTGGAGTTCTACGGTCGCCACGGGGTGAGGCCCGAGGAAGGCCGGCTTGGAGCCCGGTTTGTGGTGGACCTCTGGCTTAAGGTGCCCTTTGAGGGCAAGGGGGACAGGCTGGAGGAAACCGTGGACTACGCCGCCGTCTACGCCCTGGTGGAGGAGGTGGTGCGCCACCGCCGCTTCTACCTGATCGAGGCCCTGGCCGACCACCTGGCGGAAGCCCTCCTGCAGGCTTTCCCTCGCCTCGAGGGGGTGCGGGTGCGGGTGCACAAGCCCCACGCCCCCATCCCCGGGGTTTTTCGCGACGTATACGCGGAAACGGAAAAAACGCGCTCCTAGAAACCGTTTCGGCCACTCATCTTGCGCTCATGGGAAAACCGTGGTAGGATAGCCCCGCCCAAAAGGGCTACGTGAAGAAGACCTATCCCTTCCCCCACTGCTCCCTAGGGAGCGGTGGGTTATAAACATTCTCACCCCCTTGGGCTAAACTGAAGGAGCCCGGCAAGGGGCGGGTCTATTATGGAAAGGGTAGCGATATTCATTGACGGCTCCAACCTGTACAAGGGGTTGGTGCAGCACCTGGGGCCGGATTATCGGCTTAACTTCGTGGAGTTTATCAGCCTTCTCACCGCCGGGCGCAGGCTTTTGCGCGCCTACTACTACAACGCCCCCCTTCCTCCGGAAGATCCCGCCGCCAAGGCCCACCAGAGCTTCCTCAACTACCTGAAGCGGGTGCCCTATGTGGCCGTGCGCCTGGGAAGGCTGGAAAGGCGGGCGGATGGCTTCGTGGAAAAGGGGGTGGATATCCAGATCGCCATAGACATCCTGCGCCTGGCCTATGCCGACGCCTATGACGTGGCGGTGCTGGTCTCCGGGGATGGGGACTTCGCCGAGGTGGTCAAGGTGGTCCAGGACATGGGCAAGCAGGTGGAGAACACCACCTTCCACGCCCTTTCCTCCCACCGCCTGGCCCAGCAGGCGGACCGCTTTTATCCCCTGGACGACTTCCCCTGGGAGCGCCTCCGGGCGCAGAGCCTGCCCCAGGCCCCCGAAAGCGGCGAGTAAACCCCGGCCTAGAGGAGTTCCTCGGGTCGGAAGAAAAGGGCGATCTCCCGGCTTGCATCCTCGAGGCTCGCCGAACCGTGGATCACGTTCTCGTCGATGGTGGTGGCGAAATCCCCCCGGATGGTGCCGGGAAGGGCGTCCTTGGGGTGGGTGGCCCCCATCATCTTCCGCACCTCGGCCACCACGTTCGGCCCCTCCAGCACCATGGCCACCACCGGGCCCGAGGTGATGAAGCTCACCAGGCCGGGGAAGAAGGGTTTCTCCCGGTGCTCGGCGTAATGCCTTTCCGCAAGCTCCTGGGTGATCTGTAAAAGCTTAAGCCCCACGATACGAAAACCCTTCCGCTCAAAGCGGGCAAGGATCTCCCCCACCAGACCCCTTCGCACGCCGTCGGGTTTCACCATGACAAAGGTGCGCTCCATACCCCTAGGAGTTTAGCAGGTCTAGGGCCTTTTGAAGTAGCCCAGCAGGATGTAGGCCACCACCACCACCCAAAGGAGCACCAAAAGGGCATCCCGCCAGTTCAGGCGAACCCGGGGACGCTTGGGCTCCAGCACCTGGGTGGGCAGTTCCTCAGGCTCCTCCCCAAGCTTCAGGCGCACCGGGGCTCCTTTTGCCGCCTCGAGGGGCAGGGCATAGGGGCGACCCCCCTGGGGAAGCTCCTCGGGCACCCGCACCACGATGGCGCTCACGTTATCGGGGCCTCCCCACTCGTTGGCCAGGGCCACCAGGCGCCTGGCCGCCTCCTCGGGGGGAAAGCTCTTCAGGACTTCGCCCAGGGTGCGGTCCTCCAACACCCCGGAAAGGCCATCGCTACAAAGCAAAAACACATCCCCGGGCTCCACCTTAAGCCCCATGAGGTCCACCCGGGCCTGGGGGAAGGAGCCCAGGGCGTTGGTGATCACGTTGCGCCAGCGGTGGGTCTTGGCCTCCTCGGGACTTAAGAGGCCCTGGCGCACCCTTTCCGCCACCCAGGAGTGATCCTCGGTGAGGAGGGTAAGCTCCCCTTTCCTGAGAAGGTAGGCCCTCGAGTCCCCCACATGGGCGATCAAGGCATAGGGAAGATCCAAAAGGAGGCAGGTGGCGGTGGTGCCCATACCCCGGTTCTCGGGGCGTTGCGCCTCATGGTAAATGCGCTCGTTGGCCTTTTCAAAGGCTTGAAGGAGGGCCCTCGGGCTTGGGTCTACATTGCGCAGGTTCTCCAGGATCATCTCCACGGCCAGCCTGGCCGCCACTTCCCCTGTGCGGTGCCCGCCCATCCCATCCGCCACCACGAAGACCCCTCCCCACGGGGTGAGGGCATGCCCCACGGCGTCCTCGTTTTTGGGCCGCTTGAGGCCGGGGTGGGTTTCCAGGGCGAAGGCCAGGCTGGACACGGGGGGATTTTACCGCCTTTCGCCCGTGGACAACAGGAGGTAGCCGCGCTATGCTGAAGAAAAAGGAGGTAGGTATGACACGGGGCTGGCTCCTCTTTGTGGGTGCGCTCCTGGGTCTATTGGGAGCTTGCGCCCCTAGGCTGGTCCTCGAACCCCAAGTACCCCTGCCCCAGGTAGAGGTGGGGAAGGGTCAGATAACTCCCCAATGGGTTCTCCCTGGAAACCCCTTGCCCCATGTGGATGACTTCGAGTCCTATCCGCTGGGCGCTGTCCTAACCACGATAGCCTCCAAGCGGTATGGTCTGCTTGGGAAAGAAGCCCGCTTCACCATCACGGAAGCCCTGAACCCTCAGAACGCGATAACCCGTGCCGTCCGCCTGGCCCGTTTTGATGGAGCCTTTCTCACAACAGGGGCGGGGGATTGGACCAACTACCGGGTCCGCATGGACGTCAAGTCCCTGGGAAATCCCTATTGGGGCTCTGCTGGCCTTCTTCTCCGGGTGTTTCTGGATCCTGCGGGAACCCGCGCCTTGGAGTTCTATTTCGGCCTGGAGGGCATAGAGCTCACCAAGGTCCTCGGGGAACAGCGGCAGGTGGTGGCAAAAAGGCCGGAACTGAAGGAAACAGGGCGAGGATTCATCATGGACAAGATGTGGCATCGCCTTGAGGTCACCGCCCGGAACACGGGGGAGGTTCGGTTCAGCATGGACGGAGGGGAACTCCTCTTCTGGCAAGACCCCGACTTCCGCCAAGGGGGGTTGGGACTTGGCGTTCACGATCCCGATCTGGTCTTTTACCTGGATAACCTGGAGGTTACCCCTCTCTCCGAACCCTCCAAGGCCCCTTAAGCCTGCATAGCCTTGACGCATACCGCATACCGCGGTAGCTTAAGGATAAGCCCGGGCCCGAAAGCCCGGCCTTTTGCTTTGGGTTGCTTGGCCCGGAGGGCCAACACATGGAGGGCGCCATGCGCTTTGAGAAAATCGCCCCCTACACCTACCGCATCCCCCGCCAGGGGAAGATGCGGGTGGATGCGATTTTCTTCGCCTCGGAGGAGATTTTGAAGGACCTCGAGGGGGAAAACTACGCTTCCCTGCAGCAGCTCATGAACGTGGCCACCCTGCCGGGGATCGTGGAACCCGCCCTGGCCATGCCCGACATCCACTGGGGCTACGGCTTCCCCATCGGGGGGGTGGCGGCCTTCGACCCCGAGGAAGGGGGGGTGGTGAGCCCGGGAGGCGTGGGATTTGACGTCAACTGTGGGGTACGCCTTTTGGCCTCCCATCTCACCCTGGAGAATCTCCTCCCCCGCCAACGGGAGCTGGCCGATACCCTCTACCGCCTCATCCCCTCGGGGGTGGGAAGCGAGCGCAAGGACGTGCGCTTCAGCAAGAAGGAGCTTAAGGAGATCCTCAGGGAGGGGGCTGGCTGGCTCATCCGCAGGGGCTTCGGCTACCCGGAGGACCTCCACTTCATCGAGTCGGAGGGCCGCCTCCCCTGGGCCAACCCCGACAAGGTTTCGGAGAGGGCCTTCGAACGGGGAGCTCCCCAGATCGGCACCCTGGGAAGTGGGAACCATTTCCTCGAGGTCCAGTACGTGGACCAGATCTACGACGAGGAAGCCGCCGAAGCCTTCGGCCTCTTTCCCAACCAGATCACCGTCCTCATCCACACGGGAAGCCGGGGCCTCGGCCACCAGGTCTGCCAGGACTATGTGGAAAGATTCCTCAAGGTGGCCCCCCGCTACGGCATAGAGCTGGTGGACAAGCAGCTGGCGGCAGCCCCCATCCAGAGCCCGGAGGGCCAGGACTACCTTCAGGCCATGGCCGCCGCCGCCAACTTCGCCTTCGCCAACCGGCAGCTGATCGCCCACTTCGTGCGGGAGGCCTTCGAGGCGGTGGGCTTCCCACCCAGGGAGCATGGTCTAAGGGTCCTCTACGACCTGGCCCACAACAACGCCAAGTTTGAGGAGCACGGGGGAAAGAGGGTCCTGGTACACCGCAAAGGGGCCACCCGGGCCTTCGGCCCCGGAAACCCCGAGATCCCCCTGGAGTACCGGCATGTGGGCCAGCCCGTGCTGGTGCCCGGGGACATGGGCCGCTACTCTTATGTGCTTTCGGGAACGGAAAAGGCCATGGCGGTATCCTTCGGCTCCAGCTGCCATGGAGCCGGACGCAAGATGAGCCGCCACCAGGCCAAGCGGGTGGCCCGGGAGCGGAACCTGATCAAGGAGCTGGCGGAAAGGGGCATCCTGGTGCGGGCGGCCACCAAGGCCACCGTGGACGAGGAGATGCCCGAGGCCTACAAGGATGTTTCCGTGGTGGTGGAGGCGGTCCAGGGAGCTGGAATCGGAAAGAAGGTGGCCCGCCTAAGGCCCCTCATCGTGGTCAAGGGATAAACTCTAAGCGCTTTCTCACCGCCATCTGCTCCCATGGAGGGATGAGGCTCCTAGCCCTCCTCCTTTTCCTCTCCTGCTCCCTGGCCCAGACCCTGCTTCCCGCCAGCACCTTTGGCCTTTCCTTTCGGGAGGAGGCTTCGGCCTGGATTTACGAGGGGGAGGGGGTGCGCTTCGTCTACGTGCCGGGGGTGGGCTGGGCGGAGCCCTTGGACCCCGCTCTTCCCCCACCCGATGGCGAAAGAATTCCCCTCGAGGCCCTGAAAGCCCTGGGCTACTTCCGCACCCCAGAGGCCGGGGTACGCCACGGCACCCAGGGACGGGCTCTCCGCTTGGTGCTGGACCTCCCCGGGCCCGAACCTGCAGCCAAGCCTTCCTCGGAGGGCCAGGCTCCAGGAAGCCTTTCCCTCCTTCTCCCCTACCTGGCCCCGGGGATGACCCAGGTTCCCTGGCCCAAGGGCATGGGGGCCAGGGTGCGCCTTTTGCCAGGGGGCACAGAGCTCACCCTGAGCTTTCCGGGAAAGCTCGTTCGCTACCGCCTCTTTTCCCTGAAGGACCCCGCGCGCCTGGTCCTGGATCTCTATGCCCTCGAGGCCGAGGTGGAGGAACCCGTGGCCGCGGGAGTCCGCTACCGGGAGATCTGGGCCTTTACCCCAGAACCCCTAAGGCTTTACCTGGTGGAGGCGGAGAAAGGCAAGCTGGTTCCTGTGGGCAAGCCCGGGGTCCGGGCCCTACCCAAGGACCTCGCCCCAAACGCCCTGGCGGTGCTGAACGGAGGGTACTTTGACCCCAAAACCGCCACCCCCATCGGCCTTTGGGTCCAGGACGGGGTTACGGTTTCCTACCCCAGCGGCCGAACAGCCCTATTATGGGATGGTTTCAGCTTCTTCCTGGGGGTTCCCCGGTTTGAGGCAATGGTCCAGGGTCCTTCCGGAGAGCGGGTGCGGGTGGGCATCAACACCTCCCGGGCCCGCTACACCGCCCACACGGTCCCGGGACCCGTGGGCAAGGAGGGGGAGGAGGTGGCCTTGGTGATGGGAAACCGGGTACAGGCCATCCTCCCCGCTCCCCAGGAACTCCCTCCTGGAGCCTGGGCCCTGACCTTTCCCAAAGGAGCCCCTCCCTTTCCCCTAAAGCCCGGGGACCCCCTAAGCCTCTACGGGCGCCTGGACCCCCCTTTCCGCTACGCCCTGGAAGCAGGCCCCCTCTTGGTCCAGGAAGGCCAGTACGCCTTTGACCCCAGCCGGGAGAACTTCCGCGACCCAAGGCCCCTCCAGGCCATAGCCCCCCAGGCGGCCGTGGCCTGGACCCGGGAGGGGAAGCTTTGGCTTTTGGTTTCCGAGCCCACCACCCCCGGGGTCCTGGCCCGGGCCCTCCTCACCTTGGGGGCGTGGAACGCCCTAAGGATGGACGGGGGTGGATCCGCCCAGCTCTGGGTCAAGGGGAGGCTACGGAACCCTTACCAGGGCTCTCCCAGACCTGTGGTTAGCGCCTTGGCCCTCTACGCCCCCTGAGGGCGCCTCTTCCCACGGGAAATGGGAGGTTAACCCCACATCCTGACTTCTTTGGGGAGAGTACGCCTGCAAAAAGGCTTTTCCAGGATTCCCACCCTGGCAAGGCCAGGGTGGGATGATGCTAGCTCACCCGCTCCACCCGGATGAGGTTGGTGGTCCCCCGCACCCCAAAGGGCACTCCGGCGGCGATCACCACCCTCTCCCCCACCTGGGCCAGCCCGCAAGCCTTGGCCTTCTCCAGGGCGATGCGCACCATGTCGTCGGTGTCCTGGGGGTCGGGGGCCAGATGGGGCAGAACACCCCAGACCAAGGCCAGCTGCCGCTCCACCTCGGGGTTCGGGGTGAGGGCCAGGATGGGCACTTTGGGCCGCGTGCGGGCAATGCGCCTGGCCGAGCTTCCCGTGGCGGTAAAGACCACGATGGCCTTGGCTTCCACCGCCTCCACGATGTCGTCCGCCGCCTGGGCGATGGCGTCCTGGGTGGTGGGGGTGGGAGCCGGGCGGAGGACGTTGAGCTTTTGCAAGAACTCGGGGGAGGACTCCACCACCCGGGCGATCCTGGCCATGGTGGCCACCGCCTCCACCGGGTAAGCCCCGGCGGCGGTTTCCGCGGAGAGCATCACCGCATCCGTGCCGTCGAAGATGGCGTTGGCCACATCCGAGGCCTCCGCCCGGGTGGGGCTTGGGTTATGCACCATAGACTCCAGCATCTGGGTGGCGGTGATCACCGGCTTGCCAGCGGCGATGGCCCTGAGGATAAGGCGCTTTTGCATGATGGGCACCTCCTCCAGAGGCATCTCCACCCCCAGGTCCCCCCGGGCCACCATGATGCCGTCGGCCTCTTCTAGGATCTCCTCAAAGCGGTAGACGGCGGAAGGCTTCTCTATCTTGGCCATGAGCCGGGCTCGGGAACCATGCCGGGCCAGGTAGTGCCGGGCCAGGAGCAGGTCATCCCGGGTGCGCACGAAGGAAACCGCCACCCAGTCCACCCCGAGCTCCGCCCCCAGGGCCAGGTCCTGGATGTCCTTTTCCGAGAGAGCGGGGATGGAAAGATCCGAGCCAGGGACGTTGATCCCCTTACTGTCGGAAAGAATCCCACCCAGCTCCACCACGGTGTGGATCTCGTCCCCTTGGATCCTTTCCACCCGAAGGCGCAGGCGGCCGTCATCCAAAAGGAGCACCTGACCGGGAGCTACGTCCTCCGGAAGCCCCTTGTAGGTGATGGAAACCCGGGTCTCGTCCCCCTCCACGGGAGCCCGGGTGAGGATGAAGGGCTGGCCCACCTTAAGCTCCACCCGGCCCTCCTTGAACCGGCCGATGCGGATCTTGGGGCCTTGGAGGTCCTGGAGGATGGCCAGGGTTTTGCCCAGTTCCTTCTCCACCTCCCGCACCCAGGCCACCCGTTTCCGGTGCTCCTCGTGGGTGCCGTGGCTAAAGTTCAGGCGAAAGACATCCGCCCCTGCCTCTGCCAGGGCCCGGATGGCTTCCTTGGAGTCCGAAGCGGGCCCCAGGGTGGCCACGATCTTGGTGCGCTTAAAAGGCCTCATACCCTAAAAAGCGCGCCGCACGCCCCAGCTCCTCCTCGATGCGTAGGAGCTGGTTGTACTTGGAAAGGCGATCCGAACGGGAGAGGGAACCGGTCTTGATCTGCCCGGCGTTCACCGCCACCGCAAGGTCGGCGATGAAGCTGTCCTCGGTTTCCCCGGAGCGGTGGCTGATCACCGCCCGGTAGCCGGAGCGCTGGGCCAGGCGGATGGCCTCGAGGGTCTCGGAAAGGGTGCCGATCTGGTTCACCTTCACCAGGATGGCGTTGGCCACACCTTGCTGGATCCCTTGGCGAAGCCTGTCCGGGTTGGTTACGAAAAGGTCATCCCCCACCAGCTGGACCCTGCCACCCAGGCGCTCGGTGAGAAGCCGCCAGCCTTCCCAGTCGTCCTCCGCCAGGCCGTCCTCAATGGAGCGGATGGGGTACTTCTCCACCCATGTGGCCCAGAACTCCACCATCTCCTCCGAGGAAAGCACCCGCCCTTCCCCTTCCAGGTGGTACTTCCCCTCCCGGTAAAGCTCGCTGGCCGCGGGATCCAGGGCCAGGGAAACCTCCTGCCCCGGGGTGTATCCCGCCCGCTCGATGGCCAAAAGGAGAAGCTCTATGGCCTCCTCGTTGCTCCTTAGGTCTGGAGCGAAGCCTCCCTCGTCCCCCACGTTGGTGCTGTATCCCTTCTCCTTCAGCACCCCCTTCAGGGTGTGGAAGACCTCAGCCCCCACCCGCAAGGCCTCGGAAAAGCTTTCCACCCCCGCGGGCACCAGCATGAACTCCTGGAAATCCACCCGGTTGTCCGCATGCTTTCCCCCGTTGATCACGTTCATAAGGGGAACCGGCAAAGTAACCGCCTGAACTCCCCCCAAATAACGGTATAAAGGCAGACCCAAAGCCTCCGCCGCCGCCCGGGCCGTGGCCAGGGAAACCGCCAGGATGGCGTTGGCCCCCAGGTTGGACTTGTTAGGAGTGCCGTCCAGCTCCAGCATGGCCCGGTCCACCCCCTCCTGGTCCAGGGCATCCCGGCCGATGAGCTCGGGGGCGATGCGTTCCAGGATGTGGGCCACCGCCCGGCGCACCCCCTTCCCCAGGTAACGCCTGCCCCCATCCCGTAGCTCCAAGGCCTCATGGGTGCCGGTGGAGGCTCCGGAGGGCACCATGGCCCTGCCCCTGGCACCTCCTTCCAGCTCCACCTCGGCCTCCACCGTGGGAAAGCCCCTAGAGTCTAAAACCTCCCTGGCTTTCACGTTCACGATCGTGGTCATGGACTCCTCCCCTAAGCGTTTCTGGAAGCGCTTCCCGCCCCCGGGTCAAAGTTTACACCCGCAGGGGCACCACCACCGCCTGGTACCCCTCCGCCGCCTCCCCGGAGGAAGCCTCCCCTGGGCGCACCAGGCTAGGGCTGGTGGGCCCGGAAAGCAACAACACCGCCTGGCCGGAGAGAGGGGAAAGGGCCTCCAAGAGATAGCGGGCGTTGTAGGCCACCGCCAGGGGCAGGCCCTCGAGGTGCACGGGAACCTCCTCCTGCCCCTTGCCGTAGTCTCCCTCAGCGGAGAGCAATACCCGCCCCTCCTCAAAAAGAAGGTCCACCCTATGGTTTTGCCGGTCAGAAAGGACGCTCACCCGGCGCAGGGCCTCCCGGAAGACCTCCACCTCGAAGGCCGCCTTCAGGGGAAACTCCTTGGGGATCACCCGCTCATAGTCCGGGAACTCCCCTTCCATAAGCCGGACAGCCATGCGCAGCTGTCCCTTGCCGGTGGCGGCAGCGCCTTGCGAACCGCTGGTGGCGAGGCCCAGAACCCCCGGGCCCAGGGCCAGGGCCACCTCCCCCTCGCCCATACCCTTCAGAACCCTCACCATCTCGTCCACGCTTCGGGCAGGCACCACCACCTTCTTGGCAAAAGGTTGGGGCTTGGCAAGCCTGTAAAGGGCCAGGCGGTACCCGTCGGAGGCCACGGAGCGAAGCCCGCCTTCGGAAAACTCCAGCTGGACGCCCCGGAAGATCGCCCGGTACTCCTCGTTGCTGGCCGCATAGCGCACGTGGGATAGCGCCTTAAGAAGCTCCTCCACCGGCAAAAGGGTCTGGAGGGGATAGGGCTCTGCGGGGCCTTCCAGGCTGGGGAAGAAAAGCTCCGGGTAGCCTTCGTCGGGGGCAAGGCTCAGCCGGGTGCTGAAGGAACCCGAGGAGAGGGAAAGCTCCGCACCGAAGTCCAGCTCCACCTGATCCCCGGGAAGGCTGCGCACCAGCTGGAAGAAAGGCTGGGCGGGAACCAGAAAACGCCCCTCTCCCTCCGTGGGAAGCTCCAGGCGCACTTCCAGGTCCACCTCGCCGTTGGTTCCGAACAACACCAGGGCATCTGGCGTAAGGGCTAGGCCCAAGTAGGTAAAAAGGGGGTTGGAGCTTCGCGTGGGAATGACCCGTTCCAGCAAGGCCACGTGTTCGGTCAGCAGGGTTTTTGGAACTTTCACCTTCACGGGGTTTGCCTCCTCTCTACTGTTCTTACTATGGGTTTCTTAAAGATCTTAAAGGGATAGTAGTCGTAGTAATAGGGGCTGTGGATATGTGGATAAGGGGGAGAAAATGCCGTGTGGGAGCGAAAAGGGCTTGTGGAAAACCCTTGTGGATAACTGGCCTTGAGTTGTGGATAAGCTGTGGATAACTGGCCAGTTATCCACAGACTCCGAAGGGGGGTCGGTTTTCCACAGTTTGTCCACAAGGTTATCCACAGGAAAGCCGGGGTTATCCACAAGGTTATCCACAGGTTATCCACAGGGATCATGTCAGGGCCTCTTTCAGGCTGCGGAGCAGCTTCTGCACCTCGCGATCGCTTTCCGAAAGCTCCTGAACCTTTTGGATGGCATAGAGGACGGTGGTATGGTCCCGCCCTCCGAAGAGCTGGCCGATTTCCGGGAGGGAGGAGCGGGTGAGTTCCCGCACCAGGAACATGGCGATCTGGCGGGGTAAAACCACCTCCTTGCGCCGGCCACCCCCCACCAGGTCCTCCGGGCGCAGGGCGAAGTACTCCGCCACCTTGCGCACGATCTCGTGGGGATCCACCTCCACCTCCTTGGAGGCGAAGATGTCGGAAAGCGCCTTGGCGGCCACGGCGCGGGTGAGTTCCACCCCGTTTAGGGAAGCGTAGGCGATGGTGCGCATCAGAGCACCCTCCAGCTCGCGGATGTTAGAGGTCACCTGCCGGGCTATGTACTCCAGCACCTCCTCGCTGATCCTGAGACCCCGTTGCTCGGCGTTCATCTTGAGGATGGCGATGCGGGTTTCCAGGTCAGGGGGCTGGATGTCGGTGATGAGGCCCCATTCGAACCGGCTTCGTAAGCGGGCCTCGAGGGTCAGGATATCCTTGGGGGGCCGGTCGGAGGAGAGGATGATCTGCTTGTGGGCCTCGTAGAGGGCGTTGAAGGTGTGGAAAAACTCCTCCTGGGTGCGCTCCTTGCCGGCGATGAACTGGATGTCGTCCACCAAGAGAAGGTCCACGGAGCGGTACCGTTCGCGGAACTCCGTCATGCGGTCCTCGCGGATAGCGTTGATGAGCTCGTTGGTGAAGGTTTCCGTGGACACGTACTCGATCTTAAGGTGGGGAAAACGCTTGGCCACGGAGTGTCCCACGGCGTGCATGAGGTGGGTCTTGCCCAGGCCCACGCCCCCATAGATGAAAAGGGGATTGTAGGCCCGCCCCGGGGACTCGGCCACCGCCACCGCCGCCGCATGGGCCATAGAGTTGTTGGGCCCCACCACGAAGTTTTCAAAGGTGTACTTGGGGTTGAGGTTGGGCTTGGCAGCTTCGGAAGGGGTAGGGGTGTGGAAGATATCCTCCTGGACGGCCACGCTGGGGACCACCTTGAGCTCAAACCGGGGAGGCTGGGCCCCCAGGAGGCCCAGGGCTTCCTGGATCAGCTCGGCGTAGTGGCGCTTGATCCAGTCCAGGGCGAAGGAGGTGGGCACCGCCAGCTGGAGTACCCCATCCTGGATGCCCAAGGGGCGGATGCGCTCGAACCAGGTGTGGAACTCCACCTCGGTGATGTTGCGGCGGATGTGTTCCAGGATGTGTTGCCAGACGGCCTCGTGGGTCAAGGCTACCCCCCGCGTTTCCGGAGGAACATTCTACGCCAAGGCCTTGGGTAAAGTGGAGGGTGGGATGCGTTACGACGTGGTGGTGGTGGGAGGTGGGCATGCAGGGCTGGAGGCGGCCTGGGCGGCCGCGGCCCTCGGGGTCCGGGTGGCCTTGGTCACCATAAACCCCGAGCGCATAGGCATGATGCCCTGCAACCCGGCGGTGGGCGGACCCGGCAAAAGCCAGCTCGTGGCGGAGCTCACCGCCCTGGGGGGGCTTATGGGCCGGGCGGCGGACGCCACCGCCATCCACACCCGGGTGCTGAACCGCTCCAAGGGACCGGCGGTGCAAAGCCTGAGGGTCCAGGTGGACCGGGATCTTTACGCCCTTAAGGCCCAGGAAATCCTGGCGGAAAGGCCCGTCGAGGTTCTCCGGGGGGAGGTGGCGAGCCTCTTTGTGGAGGGGGGAAGGCTTCTTGGAGTGCGCACCGCGGATGGCCGGGAGATTCCCGCCAAGGCGGTGGTGGTGGCGGGGGGAACCTTCCTGGGCGGGGTGGTCTGGTACGGAAGGCGTTCTCGGCCAGCGGGACGGCAGGGGGAGCCGCCGGCCCGGTTCCTTTCCCGTAGCCTCGAGGCCGTCGGCCACACCCTGCGCCGGTTCAAGACGGGGACCCCACCCCGGATCCGGGCGGATTCCGTGGACTTTTCGGAGCTGGAGGTGGTGCCCCCGGAGGTACCCCCGGGAAGCTTCACGGGAAGCCCGGGACCCCATGCGGCCAAGCTTCCCACCTGGCAGACCCGGACCACATCCCGCACCCACCGCCTGATCCTGGAGAACCTGCACCTGTCTCCCCTTTATGCGGGGGATATCGTGGGCATCGGTCCCCGCTACTGCCCCTCCATCGAGGACAAGGTGGTGCGCTTTTCCGACAAGGATAGCCACCTCCTCTTCGTGGAGCCCGACGGGCTCGCCACCAGCGAGGTGTACCTGCAGGGGTTCTCCTCCAGCCTGCCGCCGGAGCTCCAGGAGGAGATGGTGAAAAGCCTGCCGGGGTTTGGACGGGCGGTGATCCAACGCTACGCTTACGCGGTGGAGTACGACAGTCTGGACCCCACGGAGCTCACCCGGGGGCTCCAGTCCCGCTTCCTCCCTGGATTGTTCGCTGCCGGGCAGGTGAACGGCACCTCGGGGTACGAGGAGGCCGCGGCCCAGGGCCTGCTGGCGGGGCTGAACGCTGCCCGGTATGCCCTGGGCCTCTCAGAGGTGCATCTCCCCCGGGAAAGCGGCTACATGGGGGTGATGGTGGACGACCTGGTGGGCCGGGGCACGGACGAGCCCTACCGGATGATGACCTCGAGGGTGGAGCTCCGCCTCCTCTGCCGGGCGGACAATGCGGACGAGCGCCTGGTGCCCTTGGCGGTGGAGTGGGGCCTTAGGCCCAGGGAGGATCTGGAAGCGGTGAGGGAAAAGTACCGCCGGGTGGAGGCGGAGCTAAGGCGCCTCGAGGCCTTGCGGGTGGAGGGGGTGAGCGGCCTGGTGTGGCTGAGGCGTCCGGAAAACACCTACGGGGCCTTGGCGGAACGCTTTCCCCCACCTGTTCCTTTGAACCCTGAGGAGGCCTACCAGGTGGAGGTGCGGGCCAAGTACGCGGGGTACATCGAGCGGCAGGAGCGGCTGCGGGAAAAGCTGAGGGACCTGGAGGGCTTTCGCATACCCGAGGGTTTGGAGTTCCTCCGGGTACCGGGCCTTTCCCGGGAGGCCGTGGAAAAGCTTTCCCGGGTGAGGCCCCGGACCGTGGCGGAGGCCGCCCGGGTCCCCGGGATACGGGACTCGGACCTCACGGCCCTGTTGGTGCACCTCAGGGTGCTTTCCCGGTGAGAGGGGGATGTTTCCCGTGAAACATCGGGGGTGGAGGTGGGTCTAAGCCCAAAGGGCGTTCAGCTTCTTCTGGAGGGTGGAAAGGCCTTGGGGCTGGACCTCGAGGCCCACCTTTCCACCTTCTCCCGCCTTTACGACCTCCTCATGGAGGCCAACCGGCGCACCAACCTCACGGCCTTGCGCACGGAGGAGGAGGTGGTGGTCAAGCATTTCCTGGACTCCCTCACCCTCCTCACCTTGCCCCTCTTCCAGGGACCATGGCGGGTGCTGGACCTGGGCACGGGGGCGGGGTTTCCCGGGCTTCCCCTGAAGATCGTGCGCCCGGAGCTGGAGGTCACCCTTCTGGACGCCACCAAGAAGAAGGTGGCCTTCGTGGCCCAGGCGGTGGAGGCCCTTGGGCTGAAGGGGGCCTACCCCCTCTGGGGCCGGGCGGAGGAGCTGGCCCATATGCCCGAGCACCGGGAGGCCTACCACCGGGTGGTGGCCCGGGCGGTGGCTTCTCTTTGCGTCTTGGTGGAGCTGGGCCTGCCCTTCGTGGCCCTCGGAGGGTATATGGTGGCCCAGAAGGGTCCGAGGGTGGCGGAGGAGGTGGCCCCCTTGCCCAGGGCCCTAGCCCTCCTGGGAGGCGGCTCGGTTACCGTCCACTCCTTGGTTCTTCCCGTGGCCCAGGAGGAACGGAACCTGGTGGTGGTGCCCAAGGAGGCCTCTACCCCGGCCAGGTATCCCCGGCGACCGGGGGTGCCCGAGAAAAATCCTTTATGCTAGGGTCCAAGGTGTTGCGGCGGATTGCCCTGGTGAACCAGAAGGGGGGGGTGGGCAAGACCACCACCGCCATCAACCTGGCCGCCTATCTGGCCCGCATGGGGAAGAAGGTCCTCTTGGTGGACCTGGACCCTCAGATGAACGCCACCAGTGGCCTTGGGCTCCGGCCCGAGCGCGGGGTGTACCAGGTGTTGCAGGGGGAACCCTTGGAGGGCTTGGTCCAACCTGTGGACGGTTTCCATTTGTTGCCGGCCACCCCGGAGCTGGTGGGGGCCACGGTGGAGCTTCTGGAAAAGCCCCTGGCCCTAGGGGAGGCCTTACGGGACGAGGGGTACGATATCACCCTCCTGGATGTGCCCCCCAGCCTCTCCGCCCTCACCCTGAGCGCCCTGGCGGCAGCGCACGGGGTGGTGGTCCCGGTGCAGGCGGAGTACTACGCTCTGGAGGGGGTGGCGGGGTTGCTCTCCACCCTGGACGAGGTGCGCACCCGGCTGAACCCGCGCCTTAGGCTTCTCGGCATCCTCATCACCATGTACGACGGCCGGACCCTTTTGTCCCAGCAGGTGGAGGCCCAGCTTCGGGCCCACTTCGGGGAGAAGGTGTTCTGGACGGTGGTACCCCGGAACGTGCGGCTGGCAGAGGCCCCGAGCTTTGGCAGGACCATCGCGCAGCATGCCCCCACCTCGCCGGGGGCCCACGCCTACCGCCGTCTGGCCGAGGAGGTGATCGCCCGTGTCCAAGAAGGCTAGCGGTTTAGGGAGGGGCCTCGAGGCCCTCCTGCCTAAGGGCGGCGGAGGGGTGGTCCGGCTTCCCCTGTCCGCCATCCGGCCCAACCCCCACCAGCCCCGCCGGAGGTTCTCCCAGGAGGGTCTGGAGGAGCTTGCGGCTTCCATTCGGGAGAAAGGCTTGCTTCAACCCCTGGTGGTGCGTCCCAAGGGGGAGGGATACGAATTGGTGGCCGGGGAGAGGCGCCTTAGGGCCGCGGAGATGGCGGGCCTGAAGGAGGTTCCCGCCCTCATCCGCGACCTCACGGACCAGGAGGCCATGGAGGTGGCCCTGGTGGAGAACCTCCAGCGGGAGGACCTCACCCCGTTGGAGGAGGCCCGGGGTTACCAGGCCCTCTTGGGTCTGGGCCTCACCCAGGAGGAGGTGGCCAAGCGGGTGGGTAAGGCCCGCTCCACGGTGGCCAACGTCCTGAGGCTTTTGCAGCTTCCCGAGGAGGTTTTGGAGGCCTTGGAACAGGGGCTCATCAGCGCGGGCCACGCCCGGGCCCTTTTGATGCTGGAGCCTGAGGACCGGCTTTGGGGCCTGAGGGAGATCCTGGAAAAAGGGCTTTCCGTGCGCCAGGCGGAGGCCTTGCGGGAGCGTTTGGTGCGGGAACGGGAGCGCAAAACCCAGGAACCCTCTCCCCTTTCCCTGGAGCTTTCCCGGCACCTGGGCCTGCCGGTGAGGGTGGTGGGGGGAAGGAGGGGGAAGGTGGTCATCCACTACCGCTCCCTGGAGGAGCTGGAGTCCCTTTTAGAGCGGCTGGGTTACCAGGCGTAGCCAAAAAGGACCCGCACCGCGCCGTTTTGGTCGGTGCGGTAGACCCTTACCCCATGCTGGTCCAGGCGCTCCAAGACCTCGGGGTGGGGGTGGCCGTGGGGGTTCCTTCCCACGCCTATCAAGGCCGCCTGGGGCCGGATGCGTTCCAGGAGGCTCTCGTCCGTGCCCGTACGGGAGCCGTGGTGGCTAACCTTAACCACCGCCACCTGCGGGGGAGTGAGCCTTTCCTCCACCTCCCCAGGTACGTCCGCCAGGAGAAGGGCCTTGGGCCCGGCGAAGTCCAGGAGGAGGACCAGACCGCTTTGGTTGTCATCTGCTTGCGGGCCAGGAGGCCAGAGGACCTCGAGGCTCCCTTTTCCCACGCGAAGGCGGGTGCCGGTTCCGGGGAAGAGGATGGGCACCTTCCGGCTTTGCAGGGCCTGGACCAGGGGGTGCTCCTTTGGGAAGGCGGGGGAGAGGAGGGCGAGGCCGATGGGAACCTCCTCGGCCACCTTGAGGAGGCCCCCGTGGTGGTCAGCATCGGGGTGGGTGGCCACCAGGACCTCGAGGGCCTCCACCCCCAGGGCCCTTAGGGCCCGCACCACCTTTTCCCCCTGCTTGGGCCGGCCCCCGTCCACCAGCACCTCGGCCCCACCCAGCCGGGCCAGCAGGGCATCCCCCTGGCCCACGTCCAAGGCAAAGAGGTCCAGGGGCTTGGGCCAGGAGGCGAGGAGGCTGACCAGAAGGGGAAGGCTGGCAAGGAGGAGGGCTTTCCGCCAGGGGAGAAGCCGGTGCAGAGCCAGGGCCAAGGGGAAAAGCCCAAGGTAGTAGAGGGCGAAGCCCAAAGGGGAGATTTCCCCCCAGCTTAAGAGTGGGCCACGGCTTGCGGCCTGGGCCAGGAGAAGGAGGGCCCTGGCCAAAGGTTCCAGAAGGGGTGCCAGAAGACCCCCAAGGAAGAGCTTGAGGAATCCCAGGGGTACCAGGAGGGAGGCCAGGGGCAGGGCCAGGAGGTTGCTGAGGGGGGAGAGGAGGGGTAGGAAGCCGAAGCGGTCAAGGAGAAGGGGAACCAGGGGGACCTGGGCGGCTAGGCTGGTGAGAAGGGCTCCTGTTAGGTACCCCCGCGCTCCCTGGGGTCGGGGAAGGGCGGGCAGGAGGAGGGCGATCCCCGCAACCGCCAGGTAGGAGAGCTGGAGGGAAAGGCTTAGCAGGCTTGCGGGCCACCACAGGAGCTGGAGAAAGAGGGCGAGGCCCAGGGCCTGGAGCACCCCGGCGGCTCCAAGGCCGAGGAAGAGGCCCAGGAGGGATAACCCGGCCATGAGGCTGGCCCGCACCAAGGAGGGGCTTGGCCCCGCCAGCCAGAGGTAAAAGGGTAGAGCCAGGAGGGCCAGGAGGTAGCGCCATCGGCCCAAAGGGGTGAGAAGGAAAACCAGGCTTGCCACCAGAAAGCCCACGTGGAGGCCCGAGAGGGCCAGAAGATGGGCGAGCCCTGCCTTTTGGAACTGGGTATAGGTGTCCTCCAGTTCCCTTTTATCCCCCAGGACCAGCCCTTCCAGGACCTCGAGGGCAGGGGGCGAGAGTCCCTGCGCCAGGCGGGCACGGAAGGGAGCCCGAGGGTCGGGAAGCGGAGCCAGGGGTTCCGCCCGTTCCACGTGAAACACCCCTCTTATCCCCCGGGAGAGGAGCCAGGTGCGCTGGTCAAAGCCCCCGGGATTGCGCTTGCCCTGGGGTGGAACCAGGTACCCCCGCAGCCGGTAGCGGCCATCCTCCAGGCCTGGGTAGTGCTGCACCCAGAGCCTGTGCCCCTGCCAGAGGATGGTGCCTTGGTGGAGGGTGAAGACACCCTCGAGGCGGATGCCGTAAGGAGGTTCCGGTACGGGGAAGAGGAGGCCCCGGAGGAGGACAAAAACGAGCCCGAGGGCGAAGGGAAGCCGGAGGAGGGGGAGGAGTAAGGGCGCCAGGAGAAGGACCCAGGGATGGAAAAGCCCCCAGGCTCCCAGGAGCCCGCCTAGACCCAGGTCCACCCCTGGACCCCAGGTGGAGAGGGGAGGCTTGGGGAAGACTGCCCTAGGGTCGGACATAGGGCCTGAGCCGTTCCAGGGTGGCGGGGCCGATGCCCTTGACCCTCAGGAGGTCCTCCACCCGGGCGTAGGGTCTTCCCTCCACGATCCTCTGGGCCAGCACGGGGCCGACCCCAGGGAGGCTCATGAGCTCCTCGAGGCTGGCCTGGTTCAAGCTGATGGGCTCAGGGGCTGGGGGCTCAAAGCTGGCCTCCGCCAGGGTTTCCACCCGCACCGGCTGGGGTTTCGGGACCAGCTTGGGCCAGAGGCTGGAAAGACCCAGGAGGGCTACCGCGAGGAGGTAGAGGAAGACCACTCCGTCAAGGCCAGACCAAGCCCGCCTAGGAGAACTCCGGCCAGGACCCAAGGATCCACCCCTGGGTTCAGGGCCACGAAGGCCACGGTGTAGGCCAGGGTGAGGAGGGAGAGGACCTTTAAGGGGAGGGCCAAAGGGTTCCTCCCCCCCTGGGCCTTGGGCGTGGGGGCTGGGGGAGGGGACTCCGGCTCCGGGGCCAGCTCCACCGAATCCCGTTTGGGAGGGGGTTCCTCCTCCCACACCGGGGCCTTCGGGGGCTCGGGAGGAGGGGGTGGGGGAGGGGTTTCCTGGGTCAGGGGGGCCTTAGGGCCGGGGGCTGGAGCCGAGGTGGCCTTGCGGGCCCGGGCCACGTGGGGTTTCAACCCCTCCAGAAAGGCCTTGAGCTCCTCCAGGGGGAAGGCCCTCAGGGGGAGGACCAGGGAATCCCCTTCTCCTTGCACCAGGAGGGTGCCGGCCTCTCCCTTACCCACCCGGCGGATCCTGGCCAGCTCCAGGCGCTTTACCCCAGCGTCGTCCACGAAGACCAGGTGGGCCTCGGTGACGGCCAGAAAGCCACCCGGCCCTTCCAGCTTGGCCAGGGCTTCCTCGCCCAGGCGGGAAAACGCCGCTTCATACTTGCCCATGGCCCCATTGTATACTTCCCCTCGTGCCCTTGCGCTTGGGACACCGCGGCGCCCCTCGCCTGGCGGAAGGCGAGGCCCAGGTTTATGTGGAAAATACCCTGGAGGCATTTCGCCAGGCCTTGGGGGCTGGGCTGGATGGATTTGAGCTGGACGTGCACCTCACCCGGGATGGGGTCTTGGTGGTGCACCATGACTTCACCCTGGGAGGCGTCCCTATTAGCGGGGTTTCTTCTAGGGAGCTCCCGGCTTATGTGCCCACCCTCGAGGAGGTGCTGAGGACCTTCCCCGAAGCCTGGATCAACGTGGAGCTGAAAAGCCTTCCCCCGGAAACCGACGGCCGGGAGGAGGCCTTGGCCAGGCTCCTGGCCCGTTACCCCTCGGATAGGATCTGGGTGAGCTCCTTTGATCCCTTGGCCCTGGTGCGCCTTAAACGGCTTGGGGTGGGGCCCCTGGGCCTTCTTTATGAACACGAGGAGGCGGAGGCCCTGGCCCCCTGCCTGGGGGTGGAATGGGTGCATCCCGAGGCCTCTTTGCTCAGCGAGGCCAAGGTGAGGGAGCTAAGGACCCGCTACCGGGTACTGGTCTGGACGGTGAACCGCCGCCAGCAAGCCCAGGAACTGGCCGCCTGGGGGGTGGATGCCCTGGTCACCGATTTCCCGGGGGTCCTCGTATAATGGGGGGGCTATGGCGAACCTGAAGAGCCTTCCCGTGGGTAAGGGTGCCCCCGAGGTGGTGAACATGGTCATCGAGGTGCCCAGGGGTTCCGGAAACAAGTACGAGTACGATCCGGATCTTGGGGTTATCAAGCTGGACCGGGTCCTTCCCGGAGCCCAGTTCTATCCCGGGGACTACGGGTTCATTCCCTCCACCCTGGCCGAGGATGGGGATCCCCTGGACGGCCTGGTTCTCTCCACCTACCCCCTTTTGCCCGGGGTGGTGGTGGAGGTACGGGTGGTGGGCCTTCTGCTCATGGAGGACGAGAAGGGCGGGGACGCCAAGGTCATCGGGGTGGTGGCGGAGGACCAGCGCCTGGACCACATTCGGGACATTGGCGATGTGCCCGAGGGGGTTAAGCAGGAGATCCAGCACTTCTTTGAAACCTACAAGGCCCTCGAGGCCAAGAAGGGCAAGTGGGTGAAGGTCACGGGCTGGCGGGACCGGCAGGCGGCCCTGGAGGAGGTGAGGGCCTGCATCGCCCGCTACGGGGCCCGTTGAGGCCAATCCTCTGGGAAAGGGCGGGGCCTGGCCGAAGGGCCAGGCCCTTTTTAAGCGGCTTACAATGGGGTTGGAGGAGGCTTATGGTCTGCCCGGCATGCGGGGAAACCCTGGAGCTGGAGGGGTACAAGGCGGGGGACCTCCTGGACTGCGAGGCCTGCGGGGCGGTCTTGCGCCTGCTTTCCGACGGCACCCTGGAGCTGGTGGAGGCCCCCCCCGAGGAGGAAGGGGAGGCCCTTTGGGGGCTTACCGCCTATGGGGAAGGGGAGGAGGCGGTTCTGGTTTTTTCCGATGGCACTTTGGAAGAGGAGGTGCGGGCTCTTAAGGCCGATCTCTTGGAAGCCCTTCGCCGCTTGGATGAGGGAGTGGGGGAGGAACCCCCCAAGGAGGCCGAGGACGAACCCAATCTGGAGCCCGACTACCTGACGGCCCATGTGGAAACCGACCAGGGCCCCATGGCCCTGCGCCGCATCCTTTTCCCGGGAAGCCCGGACCTTTTGGAGTTCACCCTGCCCTCGGGCTCGGTGTACCAGTTCACCTTCCGCGAGGTCCAGGAGCTTCTCAAGCCCATCCTCCTCTAAGGTGCGCCTGGTCCTGGTACCCACCCCCATCGGCAACCTGGAGGACATCACCCTAAGGGCCCTGAGGGTGCTCAAGGAGGTGGAGGTGGTGGCCTGTGAGGACACCCGGCGTACCGGGCTTCTCCTCCGCCACTACGGCATCGCTACCCCCACCCTGCGCTTGGACCAGCACACGATGGGAAAGGCCAGGGAACTCCTTTCCCCTTACGCTTACGTGGCCTACGCCACGGACGCCGGCACCCCGGGCATCTCCGATCCCGGGGCGGAGCTGGTGCGGCTGGCGTTAGAATGGGGCTGGCGGGTGGAAGCGCTTCCGGGTCCCACCGCCCTCATCCCCGCCCTGGTGGCCTCGGGCCTGCCCACCCACCGCTTCACCTTTGAGGGGTTTCTGCCCAAGGGGGGCAAGGAGCGCAAGGAACGGCTTTGGGCCCTGGCCCGGGAAGGGAGGACCGCGGTGCTGTACGAAAGCCCCCATCGCCTGCAAAAAACCCTGGAGGACCTCATGGGGGTCTACGGTCCCGGGCATCCCGTGGCCGTGGCCCGGGAGATCAGCAAGATGCACGAGGAGATCTTCCGGGGGACCCTGGAGGAGGCCTGGAGGCACTTTCAAAACCCGAGGGGCGAGTTCGTTTTGGTGCTGGGACCCAAGGAGGCGCCACCCGTGGAGGCCAACCAGCTCTTGGAGGAGCTAAAAGCCCAGGGCCTTAAGGGTAAGGCCCTTTTCCGGGCCCTTCTGCAGAGAGGGGTTCCCAGGAACGAGGCCTATCGCCTGGCTTTGGAAGGGGAGAAGGAGCCTTTTGAGGAGGGGGAATGAAGCGCATAGGGGTGTTTACTTCCGGTGGCGATGCCCCGGGGATGAATGCGGCCATCAGGGCGGTGGTGCGCCAGGCCTATGCCTTGGGCCTCGAGGTGATCGGCATCCGCCGGGGCTATGCGGGCATGATCCTGGGGGAGATGGTACCCTTGGGGGTGCGGGATGTGGCCAACATCCTTCAGCGGGGGGGAACCGTCCTCCTCACCGCAAGAAGCCAGGAGTTCCTCACGGAAGAGGGCCGGGCCAAGGCGGCGGAGAAGCTCAAAGCGGCGGGCATCGAGGGCCTGGTGGCCATCGGAGGGGACGGAACCTTTCGCGGGGCCATGCGGCTTTTGGAGGAGCACAAGATCCCCGTGGTAGGGGTGCCCGGCACCATCGACAACGACCTTTACGGCACCGATTACACCATTGGCTTTGACACCGCGGTGAACACGGCCCTCGAGGCCATAGACCGCATCCGGGACACCGCAGCCAGCCACGAGCGGGTCTTCTTCATCGAGGTCATGGGGCGGGACTCCGGGTTCATTGCCCTGGATGTGGGGCTGGCTGGGGGGGCCGAGGTGATCGCCGTGCCCGAGGAACCCGTGGACCCCAGGGCCATCGCCGAGGGGCTTCTGGAATCCCTGCGCCGGGGTAAGTCCAGCTCCATCGTGGTGGTGGCGGAAGGGGCCTATCCCGGGGGGGCGGCGGGGCTTCTTGCCGCCATAAGGGAGCACGTGCCGGTGGAGGCCCGGGTCACGGTCCTGGGCCATATCCAGCGGGGGGGAAGCCCCACCGCCAAGGACCGCATCCTGGCGAGCCGCTTGGGGGCGGCGGCGGTGGAGGCCCTGGCTGGGGGGACCAGCGGGGTCATGGTGGGGGAGGTGGAGGGGGAGGTGGAGCTCACCCCCCTCAAGGAGGCGGTGGAGCGTAAGAAGGACATCAACCGCTCCCTTCTGGCCCTATCGCGGATTCTTGCCCTCTAGATAGCCTTACGGCTGACCTAGATAGCCTTACGGCCGATCTAGGCCGAGGGCCCGCCTGAGCCAGGGGGCGGTCCAGGCCAGGCGGAAGGCTTCCCGGGCGAAGGGGCTCTGGCTCACCCCGTCGTAGACCGGGGTGGGAAGGTTCAGGGAGGGGTAGCGGAGGCTCCCGGCGGCGGTTTTTTCCCAGGGATAGCTGGTCCAGATGGCCAGGGCCACGAAGAGGCCCAAAAGGAACCCTCCCAGGGAGCCCAGGAGGACCTCGAGGCCCTGGGAAAGGGAGGGAAGGGGGAGGCTTTTGGCCAGAAGCCCCAGGAGAAGCCCGAGGCCAAGACTCCACCAAGGGCCGGAAAGCCCCACCTGGGCCAGGAGGAGGTAGAGCACCACCCCAAGCCCGGCGAAGGCCCCCTGGAGGCCGCTCCGGTAGCCCCAGGCCAGGGCCACGGCCAAGCCCAGTAGGGCCAGGAGATCCACCCAGGTGAGCATGGCCTCAGTTTACCGCCTAGCCCCGGATATCCCAGCCCCGGCTCCTCAAAGCCGTCAGGAGGCGGGCCATGGCCTCCTCCACCTCCTCGTCCTTGAGGGTGCGCTCGGGGTGGCGGAAGCGCAGGTGGAAGGCCAGGCTCTTCTCCCCTTCCCTAAGGGGTGGGCCCTGGTAGAGGTCAAATAGCCGTAGGCTTTCCAGGTAGGGTCCCGCTGTCTGGCGAAGGAGGGCCTCCACCTCCCCGTAGGGCGTGGCCTCGGGAACCACCACCGCCAGGTCCCTGAGGGCTAAGGGGTAGCGGGAGGGGTCCTGGAAGCGGAAGGGTTTCTCGGGAAGGGGGAGGTGGAGCTCAAAGATATAGACCGGGGGAAGCTCGAGGGCCTTGAGGATCTCCGGGTGCACCTGGCCCAGGAATCCCTTTTCCTCCCCGGCCACCCGCACCTTCCCCGAAACGCCGGGGTGGAGGAAGGGGTAGGGATGGGCCTCCACCCTCAGCTCCAGGCCCAGCCGGTTCAAAAAGGCCTCCAGAAGCCCCTTGAGGAGGGGGTAGCCGGAAAGCTTCTCCCCATGGGGAAGCCCCAGGCCTTCCCCGAAGAGAAGGCCTGCCAGATGGGTTTCCTCCCTCACCCAAGGCCCCTCTTTCCCGAAGACCCTGCCCACCTCGAAGAGGAGGGCTCTTTCCGGGCGGTCCAGGGCCAGGTTTTCCTTGAGGAGCCTGAGGAGGCCGGGGAAGAGGTGGGTCCTCAGGGCAGCCTTTTCCGGACTCAAGGGATTTTTGAGGCGCCAGGGGGGCGGGGGCAGGAGAAAGAGGGAAGCCTCCTCGGGGTCCATGAAGCTATAGGTGTAAACCTCCTGGAAGCCAAGGCCCGAAAGGAGTTCCCGCAGGCGGCGCTCCCTTTGGTAGGGCCTCTCCACCCCCCGGTTGTCGGGGGCGGGGAAGAAGGCAGGAAGGTCCAGGGGAATGCTTTCGTAACCCTGGATTCGGGCGATTTCCTCCACCAGGTCCTCTTCCAGCTCGAGGTCCAGGCGGCGGCTGGGGGGTGTGACCCGGTAAGGACCTTCCCCCTCTACCCGGCAGCCCAGGCGCCTTAGGATGGCAAGCTGTACTTCTTCCGGGTACTGGGTGCCGAGGAGTTGGTTGGCGTACGCGGGGCGGAAGGGAATGGGCCTTTGTGCCTGGGGGGTTCCTTCCTCCAGGATGGTCTCCGCCACCCGGGCCCCTGCCAGGGTCTGGAGGAAGCTTAGGGCCCTTTGGGCTGCGGGTACCTGGCCCAAGGGGTCCACCCCTCTCTCGAAGCGGTAGCTGGCCTCGGTGCGGAGGCCATGCCGCCTGGCGGTCTTGCGGATGGAAACGGGGTCAAACTGGGCCACCTCCAGGGCGATGGCCCGGGTGTCCTCCTGCACCTCGCTTTCAGCGCCCCCCATGACCCCGGCGAGGCCGATGGGGAAACTTTCCTCCCCCCTGTACCCAGCGATCACCAGGTCCTCGAGGTGGAGTTCCCTTTCCACGCCATCCAGGGTGACCAGCTTTTCCCCGGGCTTGGCCCGGCGCACCAGGATACCCTCCCCCACGAAGCGGAGGTCAAAGGCGTGCATGGGCTGGGCCCGTTCCAGCATCACGTAGTTGGTGACGTCCACCACGTTGCTTATGGGCCTCATCCCGCAGGCGAAAAGGATGCGTTGGAGCCAAAGGGGGCTCGGCCCCACCTGGAGGCCAAAGGCGTAGGAAAGGGTGAAGTGAAGGGCCCCGCGAGGGTCTTCCACCCTGAGGCCAAAGGGTAGGGGCACCTTCTCCGTTCCCAGCCGCACCTCGGGCAGAATCAGGCTGTAGCCCAGGGCGTGGAGATCAAAGGCCAGGCCCAGGATCCCCAGGGCATCCGGGCGGTTGGGGGTGACCTCTATGTCCAGCACCTCCTCCTCCGGCCAGGCCTCGGCTAGGGGGGTGCCGGGAGGAAGGGTATCGGGGGGGAACTCCAGAAGCCCACCGCCGTATTCCCCTACCCCGAGTTCCTTGGGCGAAAGGGCCATGCCGTGGGAAACCACGCCTTGGATGGTTCTTTCCCCGATCCTAAGCCCGTTCACCTCCGTGCCGGGAAGGGCCAGGGCCACCCCGATGCCCGCCCGGGCGTTTCCCGCCCCCGAGACCACCTCCACCACCTTTCCCGCATCCAGGACCAGGCGCTTCAGGCCGGTGCCGGGGATGGGGTGGGCCTCGAGGACCCGGGCGAAGACCACGCCGCCGGGTATCTGGAAGATCCTTTCCATGCGGTCGGTTTCAAAGCCGAGGCTGGCGAGCCGCTCCTCCAGGACCTCGGGGCTTTCCAACTCGGGCACGTAGCTTTTTAGCCAGGAGAAAGGTACCCTCATAGAATCCCCCGAAACTGCTCCAGGAACTTAAGCCTTCCCCCGAAGAAGTAGCGGATGTCGGGGATGTTGTAGCGGAGCATGGCCAGGCGTTCGATTCCGAGCCCAAAGGCGAAGCCTGTGACCCCCTGGTAAGCGGGGGGAAGGCCCAGGGCTTTTCGGTACTCGTCCACCGCCTGGAAGACCTTGGGGTGGACCATCCCGGCCCCTCCCAGCTCCAGCCATTTCCTTCCCTCCGGCCACCAGATGGCGAACTGGGCCCCGGGTTCCACGAAGGGAAAGTACACGGGCTGGAAGCGCACCCGGGACTCCGGGCCGTAAAGGGCCTGGGCCAGCTCGTAGATGGCTCCCTTCAGATGGGCCATGGTGATCCCTTCCCCCACCACCAGGCCTTCCAGCTGGTGGAAGACCGCCTCGTGGGTGGCGTCCGTCTGCTCAAAGCGGAAAACCCGCCCCGGCACCACGATGCGGAAGGGAGGGGTGTGAGCCACCATGTAGCGCACCTGCATGGGGGAGGTGTGGGTGCGAAGAAGGAGCCTGCCCCTCACCTCTTCTCCCAAGGGACCGGGAAGGCTATGCTCCTCCCCTTCCAGCCAGAAGGTGTCCCACATGTCCCGGGCCGGGTGGTGCTCGGGGATGTTCAGGGCGTCAAAGTTGAAGAACTCGCTTTCCACCTCGGGGCCTTCCACCGCCTGGTAGCCCAGGGAGCGGAAGATCTCCACCAGCTCCCGCTCCATGAGGGTGATGGGGTGGAGTCCCCCCGTGAAAACCTCCACCCCTGGTAGGGAAACATCCTGGCGCTCCCTTTCCAGGGCCCTTCTCAGCTCCTCTTCCACCAGGGCTTTTTCCCGCTCCTCCAGGGCCCGTTCGATGGCCTCCTTGAGGGCGTTTAGGGCCTGGCCCTTCGCTTTCCTTTCCTCGAGGGGAAGGCGGGCAAGGGCCTTCATCTCCTGGGTGAGGAGGCCCTTTTTGCCCAGGTAGCGGGCCTTCAGGGTTTTTAGGGCCTCGAGGTCCCGGGCTTCCCGGATGGCGGCTAGGGCTTCTTGCTCGAGCTCCCGCATCCTTTAGAGAATACCTTGCCCTGTCCCGGGCGTGGGGGGGGTGGGGCAAGGAGATGGCGGCACCTCCTTACGCTCCTTCCCCGGACAGGTCGAGGAGTCCGTTTCCATCCGCTTAGTCCAAGCGGAAACCAAAATCCCCTAACTAAAGCGCCTCGGCGAGCTTCCGGAAGGCCTCTGGAGGCTCCGGGGCCCTGCCCCCATCCGCCCAGGAGAAGCGAAGGTCCTTGAGAGGACCCTCACCCACCCCCATCCCCTGGGGGAAGAGGGGCCGCAGGTCCAGGGGTCTGGCCTCCTCCCCGCCGAAGGCCTCTTGGAAGCGGGCCACCTCCTTCTCGTGGCCGAAGTGAAAGGCGTAAAGCCAGCACCTCCCTCCCTCCTGGAGGGCGAAGAGGAAGCGGGGATGGGGGGTAAGCTCGGGAAACTCTCCGGTGAAGGGCTTCCTTAAAAAGACGGAGGCCTGCCCCGGCCTCAGGCGAAAGACCACCTCGAGGGCCTTTCCCAACAGGCCAAAACTCCCCACAAAAGGCCGCACCAGGTCGTAGCCCTGCACGTTCTTCACCACCACCCCCCCGGCCCGCACCACCCTTCCCTTGGGGGTCTTAAAGGTCAGGCCCAGGACCTCCGCCGGAAAGAAGAAGGTCTGGCCAAACCCCCCCCGTTCCAAAAGCCCCCCCACCCCGCCAGGGAGCTCCACCGGGGGGAAAGGAGGGTAGAGCCGGGTGCCGGAAAGCCTTTCGTACACGGAAAGAAGCCCGACCTCCCCAGGGGCTACCAGGTACTGGTCGGCGGCATGGAGCTCCATGGGGTTATGGTAGCGCGGGTAGGAGGGTTCCGGGACCAAAGAGCCTACCTGACGGGAGCCAGGAGGAGGTTGAGAAGGGCCAGGGTCACGCCCACCGCCACCGCCAGGGGGAAGCTATGGAGGAAGAAGGGATAAAGAAGCCCGGCCAGGGTGCCCCCCAGGTAGAAGGCGGCCACGTAGGTGCCGCTTACCCCCGCTCCCCTCCTTCCTGCAGCTCCTGAGGCCAGGCTTTGGGCGGTGAAGAGGGCGGCCATGAGGAGCACGAATCCCAGAACCAGGCCCGGGGGTGGCAGGAGCAAAAGCCCCAGGGCGAGGAGGACCAGGGAGAAGGCCAGGCGAAAGGTGGCCACCGCCCCGAACCGGCGGGCCAGAAGCCCCGAAAGGGCGCTTCCCGGGATGCCGAAGAGGTAGGCCAGGTACACGAGCCCCACCTCGCCTGGGCGGAAGCCCAGCTCCAGAAGGCGGTAGGGGAGGAGGTTGGCCAGGAAGAGGTTCAGGAAAAGGAGGATGAAACCCGCCAGGTACAAGGGAAAGGCGGAAAGGTCGTATTGCGGCCTACCCAGGGCGGGAAGCCCCGCAGGAGCCCGGATGAGAAGAAGACCCAGGAGAAAAGCGGGCAGGGAAAGGAGGAAGAGGGCCTCCCTCACCCCGACGACCTCGGCCAAAACCCCTGCCAGCACCCGGCCCATGCCCCCGCCCAGAACATTCCCCGCCATGTACACCCCGGCCATCTCCCAGGCCTTTTGGGGGAAGAGAAGGGGAATGAGGGCGATGGCCAAGGTGGGCACGAGGGCAGCCCCAACCCCCTGGAGGATGCGGCAAAGGGTCCAGAGGAGAAGGCTTGGACTAAAGGCCCCGAGCACCCCCCCTAGGCCCACCAAGAGAAGGCCCCCGCCCAACAGGGTGCCTGCCGGCAGGCCCAGGCGGGGTACCCAGGGGGAAAGGAGCACCAGAAGCAAAAGGGGCAGGCCCATGCCTGGACCCGCAGCCCCCGGAGGGGCAGCGAAGAGCTTTTCCAGAAGGGGAAGCAAGGGCACCACCGCGTAGAGGGCGCTGTAGAGGGCTACCCCGGAGAGCACCACCGCCCACCGCATCCCCCTTATCCTATGGGCAGCATGCGCCTTCTTCAGGTGGCCTTACCCCTGCCCCTTCCCCCCATGACCTACCTGCCTCCCCTGGGCCAGGAGGGGGTAGATGGGGAAGAAGCCCTGGGGAAACGGATAGCGGTGCCCTGGCGGGGGGAGGTACGGGTGGGAGTGGTGGTGGGGGAAGGGGGCAGGCCGAGCCATGCCTTGCGGCACGCCATCGCCTATCTGGACTCGAGGCCCTATTTGCGCCCGGAGGAGATCCTGTTTCTGGAGGAAGCCGCCCGTTACCTCTTTGCTCCCTTGGGCCAGGTGCTTGCCGATTTCCTGCCCCCTTTTCCCGAACTAAGGCACCGGGTGCGCCTCTACCCGGGGGCGGACCCAGCCCTTCTGCCCAGGGGGTTGGAGGGCCTTGTCACCTGGCAGGAGGCTAAGGGGTTTGACCCCAAGCTTTTGGATTACCTGCGGGAGGCTGGGGTCTTGCAGGAGGAGGTGGCCTTTAAGGAGGGGAGAAAGGTTCTCATCCCCCTGGAGAAGCGGCATCCTGACCCTCTTCTGGACGCTGTTTTGCAGGTCCTTTGGACCCTGGGCCAGGCGGAGAGTTTGGCAGCCTTGGCCCGGGCTGCTGGGGTAGGGGTGGGCCGGGTGAAGAGGCTTCTCGCTGAGGGGTATATCGGCTACGGGACTCCCAGGGAGCCTTCCCCTGCGGGCGAGCCCCTAAAGCCCCTCTTCCTTCCGGAAAGGCCCGAAAGGCTGAACGGGGGGAGGCTTGGGGAGAGGATGCGTTTCCTGGCGGGTCTGGTGGCCAAGGGAAGCCACCTGGTGCTCTTTCCCGAGGTAAGCCTTTTGGAACGCTTCCTCCGCCACTTCCCCCAGGCCAGGCCGTACCATGGGGGCCTTTCCCGGGAAGCGAGGGAGGCCCTTTTTCGGCAGCCTGGGGGCTTGATCTTCGCCACCTATGGCGGGCTTCTCCTCCCCTTCACCCCGGATTCCCTGGTGGTGGTGGAAGAGGGAAGCGAAAGCTACAAGCTTCCCTCGGGGACCCGGGCCTTTGTGCCTCCTTTGGCGGAGCTCAGGGCGAGGCTTTTGGGAGTGCCCCTCACCTACCTTTCCCTGGTACCCGCGGTGGAGGTATTGGAAAAGCCGGGCCTGGCCTTCCCCGTACCCAAGCCGAGGGTTCTTCTGTTGGACTTGAGGAAGGAGAAGGGGTATCCCCTCGTGGGAAGGGCCTGGGCCCTTTTGAGGCAGGTGGAGGAGAAGGGTCGGCAGGCCCTGGTCCTTTCTCCCCGCTTGGGCTATAGCGCCCTCCTCCTCTGCGCCGACTGCGGGTACAAGCCCACCTGCCCCAACTGCGCCCTTCCCTTGCGCTACCACAAGGGGGGCAGGGGGGAGCTGGTCTGCCACCAGTGCGGCCACCGCGAGCCTCCCCCGGTCCTGTGCCCGGAGTGCGGTTCCCCCCTCCTCGAGCCCAAGGGGCCAGGGCTGGAATGGCTGCAGGAGGAGCTAAGGGGGCGCCTTTCCCTACCCGTGTACCGCTACTCCAAAGAGGGGAAGGACGACCTGGGCCCCCTGCTCGAGGGAGAGCCAGGGGTGGTGGTGGGCACCACCGCGTTCCTCCGGGGCCCGGTTCTCCCCGAGCTGGCCTTGGTCCTCCTGCCCTATGCCGATGGCTTCCTCTACGATTCCGATTTCCGCGCCGCCGAGCGGTACCATCGCCTGCTTTGGGCCCTCACCGAGCTGAGGCCGGGGAGAAGGCCCCTTCTGGTCCTCCAGACCTACACCCCCGACCACCCTGCTCACCAGGCGCTTTTGGAGGGAAGCGTGGAGGTCTTTCCCTGGAGGGAAAAGGCCCTGCGGGAAGCCCTGGATTACCCTCCCAAGGTGCGGATGGTGAAGCTGGAGGTGGCCCACCGCAAGGAGGAGCGGGCCCTCGAGGAGGCCTATGGCCTCCTTTCCGCCCTGAAGGGGGTGGCCCGGGAAGGGGAGGTGCTGGGCCCGGCCCCTGCCCCGGTGCCCAGGGTGAAGGGGATGTACATCTTCCACCTTCTCCTGAAGGGAAGCACGGAGCGGCTTTGGGAGCTTCTTTCCCGCCTGGACCGCCGTCGCTTTAAGCTGGATCCCGATCCCCACCGCTTTGTGGGGCTTTTGGAGGATTAGCATGGGTCACGCCGCGGCGTACCTCAAGACCCGCGCCTGGATAGAGGTGGACCTTAAGGCCCTCGAGGCCAACTGGCTTCTCCTTAAGGCCAAGGCCAGGGGAGAGGTCATCCCGGTCCTCAAGGCCGAGGCCTATGGGCACGGAGCCTTACCCCTGGCCCGCTTCCTCTTCCAAAAGGGGGCCAGGCGGGTGGCGGTGGCCACGGTGGGCGAGGGAAGGACCCTGCGGGAAGGCGGGGTGGAGGGGGAGATCCTCCTGTTGGGAAGCCTCCATCCCCTGGAGGCGGAGGAGGTGTTGCGCCTTAACCTGCTGCCCACCCTCTCCACCCTCGAGGCAGCCCAGGCCCTGGCGGGTAGGGCCTGGGCCCTGGGCCTGACCCCCAGGGCCCACCTCAAGGTGGACACGGGGATGAACCGGGTGGGTTTTCCCTGGGAGAAGGCCAGGGATGCCCTCCTGGCGGTGGAGGCCTTGGGGATAAGGGTGGAGGGAGTCTACACCCACCTGGCCACCGCCGGGGAGGACGAGGCTTTCGTGGAGGTGCAGAGAAGCCGCTTCCAAAGGGTGCGGGAGGCTTTGGGGGAAGGCTACTTCTACCACCTGGAAAACTCCTACGGGCTTCTGCTGCACGGGGGGGAGAACGTGCGGGTGGGTCTCGCCCTCTATGGCCTCATCCCGGGTTTCGGTCTAAAGCCCATCCTCCGCCTTCTCGCCCGGCCCACCCTGGTGAAGCAACTGGGGCCGGGGGATCGGGTGGGCTACGGAGGGGAGTACGTGGCCCAGGGTGGGGAGTGGCTTTTGACCTTGCCCGTGGGCTATGCCGACGGTCTTCCCCGGGGGGCGGTGCGCTTCGTGAAGGGTCCCGAAGGAGACCTTTACCCGGTGGCGGGCCGCATCTCCATGGACCAGACCACGGTTCTTTCCCCGGGGCCTTTGCCCCTGGAGGCAGTCTTGGAGGTACTCTCCCCGGATTTCGGCCCCACGGGGCTTTGCGCCTGGGCCGAGGCCCGGGGGACCATCCCTTACGAGGTGGCGGTGCACCTTTCCCGGAGGCTTCCTCGGGTTTACCGCTATGTCGAGGAGGTGTGGGAGGTTCTAAACTAGACGGGTGCAAGCGGTGCGCCTGTTCCAGGGCTACCTCTGGTACCCCAGGGAGCTTGCCCTGGACCTGAAAACCCTGCTTCCCCAGGAGGTGGAGGGAGCCAGGCTTCTCCTGGACGAGGTGCCGCCCCCCACACCCTTTTTTGAGGACGGCACCCCCACCCACACCCAGCGTTTTTACCAGGTTACCCTTCTTCTCCTCACCGAGGAACCTCCCGAGGCCTTGAAGCCCCTGACGGAAACCCTGGCCCCCATCCTTCGGGGGATGCTGGAGGGGCTTCCCAAGGAGGTGGGCTGGCTTCTTCTGGAGGATTTGCGCCCCCTCTAGGGCTTGCGGAGGAGGAAGGCCAGGAGGAGGGAGGCCCCGCCCAGGGCAAAGGCCAGGAGGCTTTCCCTTTTGAGGGCGAATCCCTTGGGCCTTAAGGGCTTCAGGATGCCGGTTTGGTAGGCCTTTACCTGGTCCAAGGGTGCCTCCGCCAAAAGGTCCACCACCGGGGGGCTTCCCGGAGGGGCCCCCAGGGTCCAGGGGCCTCCTTCCGGGCTTGTGGGGCGCAGGTACCAGGAAGCGAAGGGGTCAAAGAGGCCCACGGCCCCGTAGTAGCCGTAAGGCCCGGGGGAAATCCCGGTGTCCACCACCATCCATTCCCCTTCCCGCCACACCCTGGCGGGCGTCCTTTCCCCGGTGGGGGTACGCTTTTCCCCGCCGAATCCCGTGAGGATATAGGCCACCTCCCAGCCTTGGCCAGGAGGGGTGGAAAGCCCGGGAAGCAAGGCTTCCTCCCCTCCTTCCCCGGTGTCCAACCAGAGGGCCACCGTGGCCAGGCTGAAGCCCAAAGGGCCCTCGAGGGGATTCGGGTAGCGGCTTAGGCGCACCTTCAGGACCAGCCTCCCTTCCCGTTCCTCCCCTGCCAGGGCCAGGAGGTCGGCATAGCCCTCCCCCGCCTCCTGGAACAGGGCCGCCCGGGGATAGAGGTAGGCCAGGCCTTGATCGTCGCCCACAGGGTCCTGGAAGAGAAACAGCATGCCCATCTTTATACCAGGGCCACGAGGGCCCTCACCACCTTTTCCGGATCGTGCTGGGCCAAGGGACCCTCCTCCCGGAAATCCCCGGTGATCACCCTCACCCCGTCCGCGGCGAAGGGCCTCGGGTCAAAGGCCACGGGGAAACGCCCTTCTGCCGCATACCGCCTTTGGACTTCCTCCGGGATGGGGGCGGTGTGCACCAGGACCACCTCGGGCCTCCTGCCGAGATGGTAGGCGATGGCCTTGTAATGGTCGTAAGCGGTGTAGCCATCGGTTTCCCCCGGCTCGGTCATGAGGTTCACCACGTAGACCAGGGGGGCCTTTGCCTTGGCCATGGCCTCCAGGAGGGGCTTGGGCAGGAAGCTGGGGATGACGCTGGTGTAGAGGCTTCCCGGGCCCAGGACCAGGAGGTCTGCCTGGCGGATGGCCCTGAGGGCTTCCTCCATGACCCGCTGGGGTTCGGGTTCCAGGAAGACCTCCTGGATCCGCCCCCTTTTTTCCCGGATGGCCACCTCGCCCACCACCTCCGAACCATCGCGGAAGCGGGCCTTGAGCCGCACGGCCTCGGGGGTGGCGGGAAAGACCTGGCCCCTAAGCTGCAGGATGGCGTTGGCCTCGAGGATGGCCTGGGCGAAATCCCTGGCCTCCTGGTTCAGGGTCAAGAGGAAGAGGTTGCCGAAGGTGTGGCCCTTAAACTCCCCTTCCTGGAAGCGGTGGTGCAGGAGCTTGGGAAGGGCGGGGTGGTCGGAAAGCGCTGCCAGGCAGTCCACCAGATCCCCCACCGCCGGCAGGCCAAACGCAGCCCGAAGCCGGCCCGTGGAGCCCCCATCGTCGGTCACGGCCACGATGGCGGTGGTGTTGGCCGTGTGCTCCTTTAAGCCCCTAAGCACCCGGGAAAGCCCGGTCCCACCGCCAAAGGCCACCACCTTGGGACCCTGCTCCAACCTCCTGCGCACGTAGACCCTTTCCGGCACCGCCTCGGGCTCGGTGAAGGCGGAGAGCATGCTCCGGTTCATGCTCCTTACCCCTCCCACCAAGAGGGCGAGGCCCAGGAGGACGAGGCCCAGGGCCCAGGGTTCCGGGGGTGGGGGAGGGAGGAAGCGGGCAAGCCCGTAGGCCATGAGGCCTACCCCCAGGCCCGCCAAGGCGGCGTAACGCTTGACCCGCATCCCCGGGTAGAGCCAGCGAAGCGGGGGAAAGCGCCGGGCAAGCCCTTTGGCTACCCGGTACAATCCCTGGTACTTACTCCTCCTTGTCCACATCCCGGTGGCTCACCTCCACCCGGAACCGGCTGGAGAGCTCCTCGGCAAGCCGTTCCGCCACCGCCACGCTCCGGTGCCTTCCCCCGGTGCACCCCACGGCCACGGTGTAAAAGGCCCTGCCTTCCTTCTGGGCTCCCTCCGCCGCCAGCCCCACCACCGCCAGCAGGGCCCGGTAGTAGGGCTCGTACTCTTCCCGGAACACGTAGGCCTGCACCTCGAGGTCAAGCCCCGTCTTGGGCTTGAGGGTGGGGTCGTAGTGAGGGTTGGGCAGGGGGCGCACGTCCAGGACCAAATCCGCCTCCTGGGGCGGGCCCCACTTGAAGCCAAAGGAAATGAGGCGCAAAAGAAAGCCCGCCTCCTCCCCCAGAAAGCGCACCAGGGCGTCCTTGAGGGCCCTTGGGGAAAGCTCCGAGGTATCCAGGACCAGGTGGGCCCTGGCCCGTAAAGGACCCAGGATGCGGCGTTCCTCCCCGATCTCCCGCATGAGATTTCCCGCTCCCAGGGGGTGGACCCTCCGGGTCAGGTTGTAGCGGCGCAGGAGGACCTCGGGGCGGGCCTCGAGGTAGACCACGGTGGGCTTGAGCTGGTCCAATACCCTTTCCAGATCCCCGAAGAAGGCCAGAGCCCGGGCGTCCAGCACCACCCCGGCCCGCTCCACCCCTCTTCGAGCCAGTTCCTGCAAAAGGGCTTCCCACAGGCTTGGGGGAAGGTTGTCCACCATGAAGTAGCCCAGGTCCTCAAGGTATCCCCTGGCCGTGGTCTTGCCCGCTCCGGAAAGCCCCGAAAGCACCAGAAACCGCATCCCCTTGACTATACCCGCCTCCTCAGCCAGAGGTTGAAAAGGGAAAGGAGGAAAAGCCCAGGAAGCCCCACCACCCCGATGAGGAGGTCGTGGGTGCGTTCCACCAGAAGGAGGGAAAGGCCTGCTATGGCGTTCAGGGTTCCGTGGAAGAGGGCTGCCGCCAGCACCGAGCCCGCCTTTTCCCGGACCCAGAGGAGCCCAGGGGTCAGGGCCAAGGTGAAAAGGATCATCATGGGAACGCCGAGGAGGGGTTCTCTGGGATAGTTGTGGCCGGCCAGGATAAGGGGAGCATGCCACAGGCCCCACCAGAAGCCGATTTCCAGGCTGGCGGGCCAGAAGCCCCGCTCCTTTAGCTTTTCCCACAGGTACCCCCGCCACAAAAGTTCCTCTCCCAAAGCGGCCAGGAGGTTTACCGTGGCTCCCGCCATCAGGGCGGAGAGGATGAGGACCAGGGGGAAAAGCGCAGAGAGGGTTTCCGGGATCGCCTGGGCTGCTTCCGGGGGCACGGTTTGCCGGAGGGCTTCCCATCCTTTCCAGGCGCCGAAGGGAAGGCTTAAGGGAATGGAAAGCAGGGTGAGGGCCACGGGGAAGAGCCAGGCGAAAAGCCAGTAGCGGTTGGGCCTTAGGGCAAGGGGGAGGCGCACTCCCTCCTTGCGGGCGAAGGAAAGGGCCACCAGGCCGGGAATCCACATGTAGAGGAAGCCAAAGGCCAGATAGGCAGGGCTACCCACCCGCCCGCCCAGCAGGTAAAAGGCCAGGAAGGCCACCCAGGAAAGCCCCAGGGTCCAGTAAAGGGCGCTCATGCCTCCTCCTTCCACTTCAGCAGGGGAAGGGGGTCTTCCGGGTTGAGAAGGAGGCCGGAGCCGTTTTTGAGCACCAGGAGCACTCCCTCCCCCCGCCTGGCTCCCACGAGGGCCTCCACGGGTAGTCCCTCCAGCCGGAGCCGCTTGCGGTGGTAGCCGGGCATGGAGGCTTCTCCCTTGTGCCGGTAGATGCGCCGAGAGAGAGCATAGGAGAGGGGCCTCACCTCCGCCACCTCCGAACGGTGAACCACGCGGTGACCAAAGGGCAGGTGGATGGTAAGGACCGAACCGGCTAGCTCGTAGGAAAGCCTTTCGGGGAGGCTAGAAAACCAAAGCAAAAAGGCCCCGAGAAGGAGAACCCCCAAAACGAGGAGGGTTACCAAGAGGGTTAGGCTTTCCGAAGCGTCCTGGAAGGCCAAGAACGTTAGCCCCAGGAGGGCTAAGGTACTTAGGACAAAAAACCTTAGGAAGGAGCGCTTAGGGTTCCCGTCCCTCTTCGGGTGGAGCTTCATCCTTCCACCTCCCCGCCTTCTTGGCGGCTTCCTTGAGGAGGAACTCGATCTGGGCGTTCACGCTCCTCAGCTCGTCCTGGGCCCATTTCTCCAGCACCCGGTAGAGCCTTGGGTCAAGCCTCAAAAGGAAGCGCTTCTTCTCCTTTTCTCTCACCCCACCCCCTTTAGGTGTACAGGGTACCCACGTTCATCACCGGATGGGCCTGGGCCTCGGCCACCAGGGCCACCATGAGGTTGTTCACCATGGCCGCCCGGCGTTCCTCGTCCAGGGCGATCCCCTGGGCCTCGAGGCCCAGGAGGGCTTCCTTCACCATGCCCACCGCTGCCTCCACGATGAGCCTCCTGGCCGCCACCACTGCCAGGGCCTGCTGCCGGCGGAGCATGGCCTGGGCGATCTCCGGAGCGTAGGCCAGGTGGGTGAGACGGGCCTCCAACACCTCCACCCCGGCCACCTTCAGGCGCTCCTGCACCTCGGCCTTGAGCTCCTCGGCGATTTCCTCCGGGTTTCCCCTTAAGGACCTGCCCTCGGCATCGTAGGGGTGGCGGCTCGCCAGCGCCCTGATGGCCGCCTCCGACTGGATGGCCACGAAGCTCTGGTAGTTCTCCACCTGGAAAAGAGCCTTGGCCGTGTCCACCACCCGCCACACCACCACGGCGGCGATCTCTATGGGGTTTCCGTGGGCGTCGTTCACCTTGAGTTTATCGGAGGTGAAGTTGTGGACCCTCAGGGTGACCCGTTTTCGCTGGGCCAGGGGGTTGGCGAAGTGGAAGCCTTCCTCCCGGACGCTACCCACGTACCGCCCCAGGAAGACCAGGGCCACCGCCTCGTTGGGTTGCACGGTGAAAAGCCCCGCCGCTAAAAGCCCCGAGGCCAGAAGGGCGGAGATGAGGTGCCAGAGGTAGAAAAGCTCCTTCTCGCCCACCAACCGATACCCTGCCCAGCCCAGCCAGAGGAGGGCCAGGAGGAGAGCCAAAAGGGCCAGAAAGCCGTTTTGCCGCCACGCCGCAGTTTCCTTTACCTCGCGCATGCTGCCTCCCTTTAGTTCCTGAAGACCACCTCTTCCCGGGAAAAAACCCGGACCGCCACCAGGAGGGCAAGCCCGGCGTAGACCAGGGTGGAACCCCAGGTGAGGCCCGCCTGCAGGGGGCTTGCGCTTCCCTTCAGGAGGGCGTCCATGAGGAGGGCCACGTTGAAGAGGGGCACCAGGTGGTGCCAGGTTTGCAGTTCAAAGAAGCCCCGAAACTGGAGGAAGATGAGGGGGAGCAAGACGAGAAGCTGGAGGGGGGCCATGTAGCTCTGGGCTTCCTTGAAGCTTCGGGCGAAAAGCCCCAGGCTCACCATCACTGCCCCCATGAAGAGGGCCAGCAGGAAGGCGGAGAGGAAGAGGGCAAGAAAGCTGGTTCCGTCCAGGATCAGCTGACCGCCCAGTTCCAGGGTCTGGCCGGTTTCCGTGAAAAGACGGCCGCCAAACTCCGCCGCCAGGGCCCTGCCCGAGGCCAGGCCCACAAGCCCCGATATCCCGGAAAGAAGGGCCATGGCCACCGTGGCCAGGGTTTTGCCCAAGGCCAGGTGCCAGAGGGGCACCGGGGCCATGAGGAGGGCCTCGAGGGTCCCCTTCTCCTTCTCCCCGGCGGTGGCGTCCACCGCCACCACCTGTCCCCCTGTGAGGACGAAGACCACCAGGAAGAAGGGAAGGAGGAAGCCCAGAAGCCCCCCGGCCTTCTCCCGCTTGGGGGAGGTGTCCACCACCTCCACCTGGAAGGGAGTGAGGACCTGGTGGGGGATTCCCCTCTGGGCCAGGGCCTCGGCCACCTTGGCCTCCTTAAGGATTTGCAGGGCGCCTTGCACCTTGCTCACCGCCACCTGCCCCTCCGTGAGCCCCCCTGCCAGGCGGCCATAGACCCGGTACACCCCCTGCTCGTAGCGGACGCCCACGGGATACTTCCCCTCCCGCACGGCTCCCTCGGGGTCGGGGTGGGCTTTGGGGGAGAGTCCAGCCTGCTCCAGGGCGCGGAGGGCTTCTTCGGGCAGGTTCAGGACCGCCACCTCCTGCTTCCTCTCCTGGGCGCCCTGCAGGAGCCTTTGGAGGACCAGGCTGGGCCCGAACATGAAAATGGGCATGAGCAGCACAGGAAGGATCAGGGTGGAGAAGACCAGCTTGCGGTCGCGAAAGACCTGCACAAGTTCCTTCCAGAAGATGCGGTAGATATCCCTCATGCGGCCTCCTTCACCCTGCGCACGAACGCTTCCTCCAGGCTTCCCTCCCCCAGGGCCAGGGCTTCCTCCTTGCTTCCCTCATAGACCAGCCGGCCCTGGTGCAAAAAGCCCACCCGGTCCGCCACCTCCTCCGCCTCGCTCATCACGTGGGTGGAGTAGATGATGGCGTTGCCCAGCTGGCGGTAGGCCTTGACGAAGTCCAGAAGAGCCCTGCGGGCGAACACGTCCAGCCCGGCCGTGGCCTCGTCCAGAAGGAGGACGGGAGGGCGGTGGAGGATGGCCCGGGCGATGACCACCTTCTGACGCATGCCGGTGGACATCTCCATGACCCTTCGCTCCAGGGTTTCCTCCATCTCCAAAAGGTCCGCTACCCAGTCCAGGGCCTCCTGGAAGGCCTGGCCCTCGAGGCCGTAAAACCCGGCGAAGAACCGGAGTACCTCCCGCCCCGTGAGGCGGTCGTACACCCGCATGCCTCCGTTAACCAGGCCCAGGCGCCGGCGCACCTCGAGGGGGTCTTGGACCACATCGAACCCCGCCACCCTGATCCTGCCCTGGGTGGGGCGGATCAGGGTGGAGAGAACCCGCAAGGTGGTGGTCTTCCCAGCCCCGTTGGGGCCCAGTAGGGCATAGACCTCCCCGGGGGCCACCTGGAAGGTGAGGTCCTGCACGGCCAGGCGCTGGCCGTAGGCCTTGGTGAGACCGGTGACTTCAATCATATATCTAAGTGATATCATGCCACCCTATCCGGGTCAAGGGCCATAATGGATTTGCATGAAGGCCATGACCTTCTGGGTCAAGCCGCAAAGCTCCATTGAGGCCCTGCCCGAGGCCAGGGACCTGGTGCGGGACCTCTTGGAGCTTTTCTATGAGTACTTTCCCGAGTACGAGGGATGCCTGGGGTTTTCCCAGTCTCCGAGAAGGCCCCGCTACCTTTTCCTTTACATGGAGGGTCCTTGCGGAGGGCTTCTTCCCTCAGCCGCCTTGTTCCTGAAGGATCTTCTGGAAACCGCCTTCCCCGGGGCCGAGGTGAGGGTTTACGGCAAGCCCTGGCCCTAGCGCCTTTTCTTCACCAGCCACGCCTCTTCCCGCACCCCTTCCCGGGTGTTCACCACCCGGGCCAGGACGAAGAGGAGGTCGGAAAGGCGGTTGAGGTAGCGGATGGCCTCGGGGTTCACGGGCTCCTCCCGGCTTAAGGCCACCACCTTGCGCTCCGCCCGGCGCACCACGGTTCGGGCCAGGTGCAAGGCTGCCGCCGCCGGATGCCCTCCCGGGAGGATAAAGCCCTGGAAGGGAGGGCTTTCCTCCATGTAGCGGTCGATGGCCTGCTCCAGCCCCTCCACGTCCTGGGCGTCCATGCGGGCGATGTTCTTCTCGTAGGGGCTCCCCATGCGGGTGGCTAGGTCGGCCCCCAGGTCAAAGAGGGCGTTTTGGATGCGCTCCAGGAGGTCGTGGAGATCCAGGTGTTCCCGGGGAAGGAGGCTTCGCGCCAGGCCCAGGGCGGAGTTGGCCTCGTCCACGGTGCCGTAGGCCTCCACCCGGGGATGGGCCTTTGCCACCCGCTCGGCCCCGTAAAGGCCGGTTTCCCCTGCGTCCCCGGTCTTGGTGTAGATCTTCATGGCCCCATTGTAGGGCTTACCCGAAAAAACATTCCCCGGGTTTCCCCGGGGGGTTTTGGCGGGCCCGAGAGGATTCGAACCCCTGACCTGCTGATCCGTAGTCAGCCGCTCTATCCAACTGAGCTACGGGCCCAAGCCGACCCTCAAGGTAGCATGGGAAAGCCCCCCTTGTCAATAATGGGGTTAGTGCGGGATAAGCGTCTGGAAGCCCATCTTCTCCATCTTCTTCGGGAGCCCAGGACCCTCGAGGACCTCCACACCCAGCTTCAATCCCTCCGCCCCGGGCTCAGGAAGGCCACCCTCTTCGCCCTTCTGGTACGGCTCAGGCGGGAGGGAAAGGTGGCCTTTTGCCAGGGATGTTTCTCAGCGAGGAAAGAGAAGGATTCGGATATTTAGCCCATCCGTAAGCTGGATTTCCCACTGGCCTCCCGCGGGAAGGTTTTCCAGGGCAAACCGCACCTCCCCCGCCCGGTGCCAGAGGCCCAAGGCGGTGCGGGTTCCATCTGAAGACACATGGAAAAGGGAAAAGTAGGGGTAGCCCTGGATGTGGACCAGGAGGAAGCCTCCTTCCTCCTTTAGCTCCACCTGGGGTTCCGCCTGGGGAAGAAGGGGGAGGGTGGCCTCCTTGAGGAGCTGGCTTCCCAGGTAAAGCCCCACCCGGGTGTAGGGGTTCAGGGGCAGGCGGGCCTGGAAGTGGAGGGTACCTTCGGAGTCTTTCAGGATGTAGACGGGCACCTCGAGGGGGCCTCCCGGTCCTTCTGCCCGCAGGCGGTAGGCGGAGGGCTTCCCTTCCGGAGCAGCGTTGAGCTTTAACGGAGGGTTGAACACCACCTCCCCATCCCGGATGCGCCCAGAGAAGAGGAGACCGGCTTCCATTAAGGATAAAGGTGCTGGAGGAGAGGTTTCCAGGAAGCTTTGCGCTCCCTCATAGGTGTAATCGGAAACCCACTGGGGGCCGCAGTAGCTCATGAGGTCGTAAAACTGGCTGGGGTCCTTTAAGGAGCCGTTGGCGAGATCGTACCCCCAGGTGCCGATCTTGGCGCCTGCGTAGGGATAGTTGGGGTCGCCGGATACCCCACAAGGGGCGTGCTCCCGGTCAAAGTTATGCCCCAGCTCGTGGGCCATGACCGCAGGAGCGCTCTCAGAGTAGTCCCACCCCGCGGCCACGGGATAGCCCAGGTAGCCAATCCCGGCGATGCCCGAGGTGTAGGAAACCCTGACGAAGCCATAGTAGTAGCGGTTGCTTCCATCGGCCTGGCGGAGGAGGCGAAGTTCGTCCAGAAGCCGGGCCCAGGTGTTTCCGTCGCTGGGGCTTAAGGTACCGGAGAAGGTATAGGGCGCGCGGGTGGTGAAGGAGACTTCCTTTAGCGGCCAGGCCCGCCAAAGGGTCTGGCTAAAGCTGGGTACTTGCGCTTGTTGCCCCTGATGGATCACGGGGACCACGGTCAGGTAAAGCACCGTACCCGCACCCACGCTGGGAATGAGGGTTAAGAGGTTGTCGCTTTCGTTGCTCTCGGCCACCTGACCCTGGGGGTCTGCCTGGAGTTCCACCCGTAGCCCAGGGGCCACCCAGTTGCTCGGCAGGGTGGCGGTACAGGTGGTGGCCAGGTTTCCTGGGTCCGTGGTGGTGGGGATGGGGCTTGGGCAGGAGAAAGCCAGGTTGCCCTGGAAAGTACTGTTCCAATACACCGCTCCGGCCAAGGGGTTGCTCAGGGAAAAGGGAGAGGGGCTTGCCAGAAGATGGACCCTGAGCAAGGCGGGTTTGCCCGTTACCAGACGCAGGTTCTCCTTGAGCACCGTCTGGCCCCATTCGGCCTTGGCAATACGCAGGTTCTGCCCAGACGAAGCTTGTGTAACCTCGAGGGTAAGGGGAACTTCCCGCACCAGATTTCCTCCCTGACCCCGCACGAAGAGGTTGTAGGTGCCAGGGGAAAGGGTAAGGGAGGCCGTGAGCCCCAGCATGGGAGCGGAGGGAACAGGGGTGCTGGTTGGGCTCAGGCTCACGCCGGAAAAAGGGTTTTTGTTGGCATCCACCAGACTCAGATTGATGGAGCCAGAGTAGGATCCCGTCACAGCAAGGCGGACATAAACCCGGTCCCCTTGGGCCACGGTAAGGGAGGAGCCCTCGAGGGTCATGGTGAAATCCCCTGTCGTGGCCTGGGTGACGGTGAGGGTCAGGTCCGCTTCCCGACTGATGCCACCTCCCGTGGCCCGGACCTTAAGGGCGTGGGTACCAGTAGGGGTGGTGGAGGCCACGGTCAAAGTCAGGGACCGCGTCACAGGGTCTGGGCTGGTGATGTCCAGGCTTCCAGGGGAGAGGGTTATCCCTGCCGGAGCATTCACCAGGGCCAGGCTTACGGTACCGGTGAAGCCGTTTCGGGGAGTGAGGGTGAGCTGAACAATGCCGTTACCTCCCTGCTGAAGGGTCAGGCTTGTGGGGGTTAGAAGAAGGGTAAAGTCGGGCGGTGGAGGAGGCGCTGTGACTGTCAGGGTCAGGTTGGCGGTCCGGGTGGTGGATCCTGCGCTGGCCTTCACCCTCAGGTCGTAGGTTCCTGTAGGAACACCCTGTCCTACTTGCACGGTTAGGGCCTGGCTTACCGGGTTCGGCCCCGTCACATTTAGATTGCCAGGGGAAACGGAGATCCCGCTGGGAGCTGGGGACCCATCTTGGCGTTCCAGGGAGAGGCTCACCTGGCCCGTGAACCCGTTTTGCGGGGTGAGGGTTAGGGTTGTGGCGGTGGTTTGCCCCTGCTGGACGCTGAGGTTGCTGGGACTGAGGCCAAGGGTAAAGTCCGGGGGTGGCGGTGGCGAGGCCACCTCGAGGGTCAGGGAAGCTGTCTTGTTGATGGAGCCCGCAGTAGCTCTAAGCCTGAGGGGGTAGGTCCCTGGGGAAACACTGCTTCCCACACTGAGGGTCAGGGCTTGGTTTACTGGGATGGAGCCTGTGACGCTCAAGCTGGTGGGGGAAAGGTGGAGGCCGATCGGAGCTGGCGTACCATCCTGCCTTTCCAGGGCAAGGCTCACCACTCCCTTGAAACCATTCTGGGGGGTTAGGGTTACAGTGGTTAGTTGACTCGTTCCCTGGGTGGCAATGAGGGTGGAGGGATTGAGTTCAACCGCAAAGTCGGCAGCTGGGTGAGGGGATAGTATGCTGTTGCACGCAGCGAAGAGGAGTAAAGAAGCTAGGACGAAAAGGGTTTTTCTCTCCATCCTCTCCACCTTAATCTCCACCCAAGGCCAAAGGATGAGAGATGCTATCCTGGGCCTTAATGCGGCCGGGACTCGAGGCCAAGCGGCTGGTCATCAAGGTGGGAAGCGCCGTGTTGGCGGGGCCCCAAGGGTTGGAGCAGGGGGTGATGCAGGAGATTGCCCGCCAGGTTCTGGCCCTGCGCCAGGAGGGGCGGGAGGTGGTTCTGGTTTCCTCGGGGGCGGTGGCGGCGGGGATGGCGGCCTTGGGCCTGCCCCGCCCCCAGGACATGCCCACCAAGCAGGCCCTGGCCGCCATCGGCCAGCCTCTTCTCATGGCCTATTGGCGGGAAGCCTTCACCCCCACCCCGGTGGCCCAGGTGCTCCTCACCGCCGAGGATCTGGCGAGCCGCGGGCGCTACCTGAACGCCAAGGCCACCCTGCAGGCCCTTTTGCATCTTGGGGCGGTTCCCATCATCAACGAGAACGATACGGTGGCCTTCCAGGAGATCCGCTTCGGGGACAACGACCAGCTTTCCGCCCGGGTGGCGGCCCTGGTGGAGGCGGGGCTTTTGCTCCTCCTTTCCGACGTGGACGCCCTCTATGAGGATGACCCCAAGAAGAACCCCAGCGCCCGCCCCATCCCGGAAGTGGAGCGGGTGGAGGCTGTGCTGGCCCATGCTGGGGAGGGGAATCCCCTGGGAAGCGGGGGGATGCGTTCCAAGCTCCTTGCCGCCCGCATCGCCGGAAGGGTGGGGATACCCACCCTCCTTCTCCCGGGAAGAAGGCCCGGGGTGATCCTCGAGGCTCTGGCGGGAGCTCCCTTGGGTACGTACTTCCACGCCCGAAGGCGGTACCGGGGGCAAAGGGCCTGGCTCTATGGTCTTCTGAAGCCCAAGGGGGAGCTGGTGCTGGACGCCGGGGCGGTGCGGGCTTTAAGGGAGAAGGGGGCAAGCCTCCTGCCTGCCGGCATCAAGGCGGTTCGGGGGCGGTTCGGCCGGGGAGAGGCGGTGCGCCTCCTCACCGAGGCAGGGGAAGAGGTGGGGGTGGGCCTGGCCAACTACGCCGCCGAGGAGATTGAGCGCATCAAGGGGCACAAAAGCGCCGAGATCGAGGCTTTACTGGGCTATCGCTACACGGAGGAGGTGGTCCACCGGGACCACCTGGCCTTGAAGGAGGAGGCATGGGGGAGTTAGCTGCTTCCCAAAGGGAACATCTTGAGAAAACGCTGAGGGAACTGGCGGAAGGAGCCAGGGCCCGGCTTCCCGAGATCGCCAAGGGGAACCGGGACGGGGCTCTGCTGGCCATGGCCCGCCTTTTGGAGGAGGCCTGGCCGGAGGTGCTAAAGGCCAACCAAGAGGACCTCAAGGAGGCGGAGGAGGCGGGGCTATCCCGGGCCAAGCTGGACCGCCTGGCCCTCAAGGACAAGGACCTTAGGAGCCTCACCGAGGGTCTTCGTCAGATTGCCGCCCTCCCGGATCCCTTGGGGAGGATCGAGGGGCTTAGCAAGAGGCCAAACGGCCTTAGGGTGGGAAGGATGCGGATCCCCTTGGGCCTCATCGGCTTCATCTACGAGGCCCGGCCCGGGGCCACGGTGGAGGCGGTTTCCGTGGCCTTGAAGGCGGGAAACGCCATGCTCCTCAGGGGGGGAAAGGAGGCTTTCCGCTCCAACCAGGCCCTGGTTTCCCTGTGGCATCGGGCCTTGAGGGAGGCCGGGCTTCCTGTGGAGGCGGTGAGCCTGGTGCCCACCACCGACCGGGAGGCCATCTTGGCCATGTGCCGCCTGGAGCTATTGGACCTCCTCATCCCCCGGGGTGGGGAGGAGCTCATCCGTCTGGTGCAACGGGAGGCCCGGGTGCCGGTCCTGGCCCACGCCAAGGGGGTGAATCACCTCTACGTGGACGAGAGGGCGGACCTGGATATGGCTCTCCGCCTGGCCATTAACGGCAAGACCCAGCGGCCTGCCGTGTGCAATGCCCTCGAGGCCGTCCTGGTGCACGAGAGGGTGGCCGAGGTCTTCCTCCCCATGCTGGAAAAGGCCATGCGGGAAAGGGGTGTGGAGCTCAGGGCCTGCCCCAAAGCCCTTCCCCTCCTGAAGGAAGCGGTGCCCGCCCAGGAGGAGGAGTGGGACCGGGAGTATCTGGACTTGATCCTGAGGGTGAAGGTGGTTTCCAGCCTGGAAGAAGCCCTGGAACACATCGCCCGCTACGGCTCCCGCCACACCGAGGCCATCTGCACGGAGGATCCCAAGGCCGCCTGGCGGTTTCTGGAGGAGGTGGACGCCAGCCTGGTCCTGTGGAATGCCTCCACCCGCTTCAACGATGGCTTCCAGCTGGGCCTGGGGGCGGAGATCGGCATCAGCACCTCCAAGCTCCACGCCTACGGCCCCATGGGGCCCATGGAGCTCACCACCACCAAATGGGTGGCCCTGGGAGAGGGGCAGGAGCGGGAATAGGTGCCCTCTAGGGGAGGTAGGGGAGGATGCCCGCCGGGGGGAGCGGGTAGGGAAGGGAAGCCCGTGCTGCAGAAGGTGTTACGCCTCTACACCCAGGCCCATGTGCCCTTCTTCGCCGCTGCCTTGGCCTACTACGCCCTTCTTTCCCTCATGCCCCTTCTCTTTCTCCTGGTGGGGGTCTTTGGCCTTTTCCTCTCGGGAAGCGAGGCCCTGAGGGAGGGTTTTTTGGGGGGAGTGAAGGCCTTGGCCGAGGGTCTTTTCCCAGCCCGGCCTGAGCTGGCCCAGGACCTACTCCGCTTCCTCACCCGGGGGGCTTTCCCCCTCACCCTGGTGAGCGCCCTCTTCCTCCTTTGGTCGGGAAGCAATTTCTTCGCCGCCCTGAGCTACGCCCTGGGGCTCATCTTTGGCCGCCCCCTGGGTTTTCGCCACCGCCTTTTGGGCCTCCTCATGCCGGTGGTCTTGGGCCTTGCCCTCATCCTCCTGGCCCTTTTGGGCCTGGCCCTGGGGTTTCTCCTCCGCTTCCTCCCCCCGGAGTGGCGGGGGGCCTTGGGGCCCCTGGAGGCTTTTTTACCCCTCTTCCTGGCCTTTTTGCTCTTTCTCCTCACCTACGCCTTTTTCCGCGGCCTCAAAGGGTTTCGCCACCTGGTGCCCTTGAGCGTGGGGGCAGGGGTGGCGGCCCTTCTCTTCGAGGGGGTGCGGCTTGGGCTTCCCAAGCTCCTTCCCCGCTCCCAGTACGAGCTCCTCTACGGACCCCTGGCGGGGTTTGTCCTGGCGCTACTCGGCCTATATCTCGTGCTTTGGGTCTTCCTCCTGGGGGCGGTGGTGGCGAGGGCGATGGAGGACTAGGGCGCCCCACGCTTTTTTGCCGGGTTGCAGTATCATGTTCCCATGAGTCCGGCCAGGCTAATCCCCTAAGGCGGGAAGGGGCCTGGCCGTCCCTTCCCCTTGGGGGAAGGGTTTTTTTGAGGGAGGAGCGCATGGAGAAGTACAACCCGCACGCCATAGAGCCCAAGTGGCAACGCTTCTGGAAGGAAAAGGGCTTCATGAAGGCCAAGGAGGTCCCGGGAAGGAAGGGGAAGCAGTACGTACTGGTCATGTTCCCCTACCCCTCCGGGGACCTGCACATGGGCCACCTGAAGAACTACACCATGGGGGACGTCCTGGCCCGCTTCCGCAAGGTGCAGGGGTATGAGGTCCTCCATCCCATGGGCTGGGATGCCTTCGGCCTACCCGCGGAAAACGCCGCTTTGAAGTTCGGCCTCCACCCCCGGGACTGGACCTACGACAACATCCGCCAGGCCAAGGAGAGCCTCGAGCTCATGGGCATCCTCTACGACTGGGACCGGGAGGTGACCACCTGCGAGCCCGACTACTACCGCTTCAACCAGTGGATCTTCCTGAAGATGTGGGAAAAGGGCCTGGCCTACCGGGCCAAGGGCCTGGTGAACTGGTGCCCCAAGTGCCAGACGGTCTTGGCCAACGAGCAGGTGGTGGAGGGCCGCTGCTGGCGGCACGAGGACACCCCGGTGGAGAAGCGGGAGCTGGAGCAGTGGTACCTGCGCATCACCGCCTATGCGGAAAGGCTTCTTGAGGACCTCGAGGGCCTGGACTGGCCGGAAAAGGTGAAGGCCATGCAGCGGGCCTGGATCGGCCGGTCGGAGGGAGCGGAGATCGAGTTCCCCGTGGAGGGCCTCAAAGAGGCCATCACCGTCTTCACCACCCGGCCCGACACCCTTTTTGGAGCCACCTTCATGGTCCTGGCCCCGGAGCACCCCCTCACCTTAAGGCTTGCCTCTCCCGAAAGGCGGGCCGAGGTGGAGGCCTATGTGGAGGCTGCCAAGCGCAAGACCGAGATCGAGCGCCAGGCGGAAGGCCGGGAGAAAACGGGGGTTTTTCTCGGGGCCTACGCCATAAACCCCGCCACCGGGGAGAAAATCCCCATCTGGACTGCGGATTACGTGCTTTACGGCTACGGCACTGGGGCCATCATGGGGGTGCCCGGGCACGACCAGAGGGATTTTGAGTTCGCCAAGAAGTTCGGCCTTCCCATAAGGAAGGTGATCGAGCGCCCGGGTGAGCCCTTGCCCGAGCCCCTGGAGGCCGCCTACGAGGAGCCCGGCATCATGGTGAACTCGGGGCCCTTTGACGGCACCCCCAGCGAGGAGGGCAAGAAGAAGGTGGTGGCCTGGCTGGAGGAGAGGGGCCTGGGAAGGGCTAGGGTTACCTACCGCCTCCGGGACTGGCTCATCAGCCGCCAGCGCTACTGGGGTACCCCCATTCCCATGGTCCACTGCGAAGCCTGCGGGGTGGTGCCGGTTCCCGAGGAGGAGCTTCCCGTCCTCCTCCCCGACCTCAAGGACATCGAGGACATCCGGCCCAAGGGGAAAAGCCCCCTGGAGGCCCACCCCGAGTTCTACGAGACCACCTGCCCCAAATGCGGTGGCCCCGCCAAGCGGGACACCGACACCATGGACACCTTCGTGGACTCCAGCTGGTACTACCTGCGCTATACCGACCCCAGGAACGAAACGCTTCCCTTTGACCCCGCGAAGGCGGACTTCTGGATGCCGGTGGACCAGTACATCGGCGGGGTGGAGCACGCCGTGCTTCACCTCCTCTACAGCCGCTTCTTCACCAAGTTCCTCCACGACCTGGGGATGGTGAAGGTGGAGGAACCCTTCCAGGGGCTTTTCACCCAGGGCATGGTCCTGGCCTGGACGGACTTCGGCCCCGTGGAGGTGGAGGGGGATAGGGTGCGCCTGCCCGAGCCCACCCGCATCCGCCTGGAGATCCCGGAGAGGGAGCTTTCCCTGGAGGAGGTGCGGAAGATGGGGGCGGAGCTCAGGCCCCACGAGGACGGCACCCTTCACTTCTGGAAGCCCGCGGTGATGAGCAAGTCCAAGGGCAACGGGGTCATGGTGGGGCCCTTTGTGAAGGAGGAAGGGGCGGATATCGCCCGCATCACCATCCTCTTCGCCGCACCCCCCGAAAACGAGATGGTCTGGACCGAGGAGGGGGTGCAGGGGGCCTGGCGCTTCCTGAACCGCATATGGCGCCGGGTGGCGGAGGACCGGGAGGCCCTTTTGGCCACCTCGGGCCAGTTTGCCGCCGAGAGCCTGGAGGGTCCGGACCGGGAGCTTTACCAGAAGCTCCACGCCACCCTCAAGAAGGTCACGGAGGACCTCGAGGCCCTGCGCTTCAACACCGCCATCGCCGCCCTGATGGAGCTCTTGAACGCCCTCTACGAGTACCGCAAGGTGCGGCCCGTGACCCCCGTCTACCGCACCGCCATCCGCTACTACCTGCAGATGCTCTTCCCCTTTGCCCCCCACATCGCTGAGGAACTTTGGCACTGGTTCTGGCCGGATAGCCTCTTTGAAGCCGGCTGGCCCGAATTGGACGAAAAGGCCCTGGAAAAGGATGTGGTGGAGGTGGCGGTGCAGGTGAACGGGAGGGTGCGGGGAACCATCCGGATTCCCAAGGACGCCCCCCTGGAGGTGGCCAGGGCCGAGGCCCTCAAGGTGAGAAACGTTCAGGCCCACGTGGAGGGCAAGGCCATCGTGAAGGAAATCTACGTCCCCGGCAAGATCCTCAACCTGGTAGTGCGGGGATAGGGAAAAGAAGCCGGGTGGGTACCACCCTGGCCACCTCCTCCCCCACGGGGGTGAGGAAAAGTCCCTCGTCCCCTGCCCAGGCCAGAAGCCGTCCGTAGCCCAGGAGGAACCCTTCCCCGTCCAGGAGCCCGTAAAGCCGCTGGGGCTCGGGGGGTTCTATAGGGTATGCGGGCACGCGACCGAGGGGAAGGGGGCGGGGCCTGGCTTCCTGAAAGTGGGCAAAAAGCCTTTCCAGGCGGTTTTTCCGCCTCTCGGCCGGGGTTTTCCTGCGGACCCCCTGAAGGGGCGGGGCCAGGCGCGCCTTTAGGTCCTTGCGCCAGGAAAGGGCCTGGTAAAGTTCCTCCCACCCCAGGACCAGCACCTCGGCGGGCACCAGGGCCTCGATCTGTAAGAGCCGGAACCCAGGGTCCAGGTAGCCATCCGTGTCGGCCACGGCGGGGCTTCCTTTGGGGATGAGGCGGGCTAAGCGCAGGGCCCCCACCACCGCCTGCACCTCCATCCCTCTTGGGGACAGGGCCCCCAGAAGGTAGCGGCGTAGGGGGGTGAGGGTTCCTTCCCGGTAGTGGAAGAGGGTGAAGGCCCCGGGCAGGGAGCCTTGTCCCGGGTCCAGGTCCAGGAGGTAGGCTTCCTTGGCCTTTTCCAGAAGCCTTAACGCCAGGGTGGACTTGCCGGTATCCGTGGGGCCAGCCAGGAGGAGCATCCCCCTTGAAACTACCCCATGCCCCGGGATCCCGGGGGCCTGTGGGATAACGTATTTTTGCCATGTCGCAAGAAAGTGTTATACTATGCCCACCATGGGGCTCTGGTTTGAGGAAAGCCAGGAGGAGCGGGCGGTCTTGGGGCCCTTCCGCGAGTTTCTCAAGGCGGAGGTGGCCCCGGGGGCGGCGGAGAGGGATCGCACGGGGGCCTTTCCCTTTGAGCTGGTGAGGAAGCTCGCCCACTTCGGCGTCTTCGGGGCCACGGTGCCCGAGGCCTATGGCGGGGCGGGGCTTAAAAGCCGGCTTTTCGCCCGTATTGTGGAGGAGATCGCCTATTACGACGGGGCCTTGGCCCTCACCGTGGCCAGCCACAACTCCTTGGCCACGGGGCACATCCTCCTTGCGGGGAACGAAAGGCAGAAGGAAACCTTCCTGCCCAAGCTGGCCTCGGGGGAGGCCCTGGGGGCCTGGGGGCTTACGGAGCCGGGGTCGGGTTCGGATGCCGCTGCCCTTAAAACCCGGGCCGAGCCGGTGTCCGGGGGATATGTGCTCAATGGCACCAAGCAGTTCATCACCCAGGGGAGCGTGGCCGGGGTGTACGTGATCGTGGCCCGCACCGACCCGGCTCCAAGCCCGGAGAGGAAGCACCTGGGCATCTCCGCCTTCGCCTTTTTCCGCCCGGAAAAGGGCCTCCGTATCGGCCGCAAGGAGGAGAAGCTGGGCCTGAACGCCTCCGACACCGCCCAGCTGGTCCTCGAGGACCTCTTCGTGCCCGAGGACAGCCTTTTGGGGGAGAGGGGCAAGGGGTTTTACGACGTGCTCAAGGTGCTGGATGGGGGCAGGATCGGCATCGCCGCCATGGCGGTGGGCCTGGGAAGGGCGGCCTTGGACTACGCCCTCCGCTACGCCAAGCAAAGGGAGGCCTTCGGCAGGCCCATTGCCGAATACCAGGGGGTTTCCTTCAAGCTGGCGGAGGCGGCCACGGAGCTGGAGGCGGCAAGGCTTCTTTACCTGAAGGCGGCGGAGCTTAAGGATGCGGGAAGACCCTATACCCTCGAGGCCGCCCAGGCTAAGCTCTTCGCCAGCGAGGTGGCGGTGAAGGCCTGTGACGAGGCTATCCAGGTCCTGGGGGGGTACGGGTACATCAAGGACTACCCCGTGGAGCGCTACTGGCGCGACGCCCGCCTGACCCGCATCGGGGAGGGCACCAGCGAGATCCTGAAGCTCATTATTGCCCGGCGCCTTCTAGAGTCGGTGTGAAGGTGAGGGCCTTGGGGGCCTTTAAGGCCAGCTGGCCGCAGGCTGCCCCCACGTCCTGCCCTCGGCTGAAGCGGATGGAGGTGGGAATCCCGAGCCGCCTCAGTTCCTCCGCGAAGGCCAGGATGCCCGCCTTAGGGGTGCCTTCCACGGGAGCGCCTTCCCAGGGGTTAAAGGGAATCAGGTTCACGTGGGCGCTTATGCCCTTAAGGAGCTTGGCGAGAAGCCGGGCCTGCCAGGGATGGTCGTTTAAACCCTTCAGGAGGGTGTACTCAAAGGTGACCCGCCTTTTGGTCCTGGCGTAGTAGTGGCGCACCGCCTCGAGGATCTCCCCCACGGAGTAGCGGTGGGCGGTAGGGATGATCTTCCTGCGGGTCTCGTCGTCGGGGGCATGGAGGGAAAGGGCGAGGCGCACCCCAAGGTCCTCCTCCGCCAGGCGGTAGATGCCCTTGGGGATGCCCACGGTGGAGAGGGTGATGCGCCTTGGGCTCATGGCCAGGCCCTTGGGATGGAGCATGGTGCGGATGGCCTTAAGCACGTTGCCCAGGTTCAGGAGGGGCTCCCCCATGCCCATGAGGACCACGTTGCGGATATCCCTGGGGGAGATGCCCTGGTGGTGGGCGATGGCCAGGAGCTGGGAGAGGATCTCCGCCGCGGTGAGGTTGCGGCCAAAGCCCAAGGCCCCGGTGGCGCAGAAGGTGCACCCTGCGGGGCAGCCCACCATGCTGGAAAGGCAGACGGTCTTGCGGTTCTCGTAGGGCATGTAGACGGCTTCTGTCTTCTTTCCGTCCAGCAGGGTGAAGAGGTACTTGACGCTTCCATCCCGGCTCGGGTAGGCCTCCACCAGGGCGAACTCGGAGATGCGCCACTCCCCGGCCAGGGCTTCCCGGAGGCCCTTGGGCAGGTCGGTCATCTCGGAGAAGTCCATGGCCCCCCGGGCGTAGAGCCAGTGGGCGATCTGGGCCTTGCGGTAGCCCTCGCCGGGAAGCTCTTCGGGGAGGAGTTCCAGGATGGGTTTCATGCCACGCCCTCGTAGATTTCCTCAAGCTTCAAGGTCCCCTCCGGGCAGGGGAGGATAAGGAGTTCCTCCAGCCTTTCCTCCCGAAAGCCCGAAGGGGTTTTGCGGTAAAGGACGCCTCCCGGCCTGGCCCCCTCCAGGAGGAGATAGGCCTGGAGACTGGGGAGCCTAAGGTAATGCGAAAGCTTTTCAAGATAGCTTCGCTGACCCCGCTGGTCCTGGGCCTCGGTACCGGGGGAGAGAACCTCCACCACCAGGCAAGGGGCGGTTTCGTAGAGGGGATGGGCCTTGGGGCCGCAGACCACCATGACATCTGGGTAGTAGAAGGTATCCTCGGAAACCTTGAGCCGGGCGGTTTCGCTGTAGACCCGGCATCCTTGGGCCCGGGCCAAGGGTTTTAAGAGGGCCACCAGGTTGGTGACGATGAGGTTGGGGTCCAGGCTGGCCCCGGCCATGGCATAGGGGATGCCCCCTACCAGCTCGTGGCGCACGGGACTAGCCTCTTCCAGGGCCAGGTATTCCTCTTCCGTTAGCGGGCGCAAGGACCGCTCGGTCATCGTCCTATTGTAAGGCTTTCGCCGGGGTTTTTCAGCGTAGCCGCCCGTAACCCAGACCTAGCCCCAGGAGGAGAAGAAGAAGCCCCAAGGGCCTGGGCCGGGCCAGGAGCCCCAGGAAGCCCCCGAAGAGGAGGAGGCCCAGGCCCACCCGCCTGCGCCCGTGCCGGTAGGCCCGGCCCGAGAGGAAGCCCAGAAGGAGGGGCAAGGCCCAGAGGACCAGGAGGAGGAGGCCCAGGAGGAAGGAAAAGGAGGCCATGGCTGGGGGCCCTAGAGGCGGTGGTCCTCCGGGGAGAAGCCCTCCACCCAGAAGCTGCCGTCCGGCCGGTGCTCCTTCTTCCAGACGGGGAGGATCTGCTTTACCCGGTCGATGGCGTACTGGCAGGCGGCGAAGGCCTCGGGGCGGTGCCGGGCTGAAACCACGATGGCGATGGAGGCCTCCCCGGGGTTCACCCGGCCCAGGCGGTGCCAGAGGGCCACCCGACCCAGGGGCCAGCGGGAGCGCATCTCCCCGATGATCTCCGCCATGACCTTTTCCGCCATGCCGGGATAGGCCTCGTACTCCAAGAAGGCCACCTCCTCCCCCCGGTTGGGGCTTCGGGTGGTTCCCAGGAAGCTCACCACCGCCCCGTACTCGGGGGCGGTGGCCCAGTCCACCAGGGCCTTCAGGTCCAAAGGTTCATGGGTGAGGCCGTAGGAGTCCTGCCCTCCCGAGACCGGGGGCAGAAAGGCCACCTCGTCCCCCTCCTTTAGGGGGGTTTCCCCCTGGGCCAGGGCCTGGTTTACCGCTGCCATGCCGCCCTCCAGCCTTAGGCCGGGAAAACGCTTCTCCAGGGCTTCTTTAGCGTGCAGTACCCGGGCTCCTTCGGGAAGCTCCAGGAAGAGGCGGTCCGTGCCCGCCTGTTCCCGGTAAAGGGCGAAGAGCCGCACTTCAACCCGCATGCTGCCCAGTATAGACCCGGCTGAGGCTCGAGGCCACGGAGAGGGCCTCGAGGTAGCGCATGCGCATGGGCCCCAGGAGCACCAGCTCCCCCAGCCACTCCCCCCGGGCGAAGCCCGCCTGCACCTGGGAAAGGCCCTCCACCTCCCCCACCCGCACGTCCACCCGGCCGGGAGGGGTCAGGACTGCCTCGTCCCCTCCGGCCTCGTAAAGGGCCACCAGGCGCTCCAGAAAGCCGGGATCCTTGGCCTCCGGTTCCTTCAAGGCCTCGGCCAATCCCTCGCGGTAGACGAGGGAAAGGCCTGCGGAAAGGGCCCGGGAGAGATGGGCGAAAAGCTCCTCCAGGCCCCTGGGAGCCGGGGGCAGGACGGCAAAGGGTCCAGAGAGGGCTTCCTCCGCCTTCCTTAGGCGCTCTGTGGGAAGGCTGAGGGGAAGGCGGGCCTCCTTCACCCTTCCCCCTTCCAGGACGAAAACCGCTAGGGTTCCTTCCGGCAGGGGGGAGAGGTGGACCTGGAGCACCTTGGGGGAGTTCCTGGGCCTCAAGCGCAAAAGGGCAGGGTACCCGGAAAGCCCCACCGCCATCTTCACCAAGAAGGCCTCGGGTTCCCTGGCCCCCTCCAGTGCCCGCTGGAGCCGCTCCTGGGTGGCCTCGGGAAGGGGTTTTGGGGGGAGGAGGGAAAGGGAGTACTGGCGGAAGGCCTGCCGGGTGGGGACCCTTCCGGCGGAGGCGTGGGGTTTGGAGAGGTAGCCCATCTCCTCGAGGGCGATGAGCTCGTACCGGGCCAGGGCAGGGGAAAGCCCCAGGCCCTCGGCCAGCCTCGCCGAGGGCACAGGGGCTTTGGTCCTGATGTACTCCTCCACCAGGAGGTGAAGGATGGCCCGCTGCCTGGCCGTCACATCCTTATTGTACCGGGGTCACGGCGGCCTGGTCCTCCTCCCCGGTGCGGATCCGGTAGACCTTCTCCACCGGCAAAACGAAGATCTTTCCGTCCCCCACCTCCCCGGTGCGGGCGGCTTTGAGGATGGCCTCCACCGTGGGCCGAACGAAGGGCTCGGACACCCCGATCTCCAGGCGTACCTTTTCGTGCAGGGCCATCTTCACCGTGGTGCCCCGGTAGGTTTCCACCCTTTCCGTCTCCCCTCCGTGCCCCTGGACCCTGCTGATGGACAGCCCCCGCACCTCCGCCCTGAAGAGGGCCTCCAGCACGTCCTGGAGCTTCTCCGGCCGGATGATGGCCACGATGAGCTTCATGCCTTACCTCCAGCGGGCTTGAGGGCAGGGGGGGTGGCCTCGGAGAGCACCAGGATGGCTCCTTCGCCTTCCACGTAGGCTTCCTCCCCGTGCTGGGTCACGTCCAGGCCCAGCCCTTCCTCCTTGGGGCTGGCCCGCAAGGGGGTGAGAAGGCCCACAAGCTTCAGGAGGAGGAAGGTGCCGAGGGCGGAGTAGGCCACCGCCACCCCCACCGCCAGGGCCTGGATGGCGAGCTGCATGGGGTTGCCGAAGAGGAAGCCGTCCGCCACCCCGTTCCAGGCCTTCTCCGCCAGAAGGCCGGTGAGGAGGGCGCCGGTGATGCCCGCAATCCCGTGGGCGCCGAACACGTCCAGGGAGTCGTCCAGCCGGGTCCTGGGCCGCCAGAGCAGGAAGAAATAGCTGGGGAAGGCGCTCACCGCCCCCAGCACCAGGGCGGACAGGGGGGATACGAACCCCGCTGCCGGGGTGATGGCCACCAGGCCCACCACGATGGCGGTGGCCAGGCCCACCGCCGTGACCTTGCCGGTGCGCAGGAGGTCCAGAAGAGCCCAGGCGGTGAGGGTGGCCGCAGGGGCGAGGAGGGTGTTCACAAAGGCCAGGCTGGCCAGGGCTCCGGAGCTCAGGGCGCTTCCCCCGTTGAACCCGAACCAGCCGAACCAGAGAAGGGCCGCCCCCAGAAGCGCAAAAGGCACGTTATGGGGAAGGATGGCCTGGCGGCCGTAGTCCTTCCGGGCCCCCAGGACCAGGGCCCCCACCAGGGCGGCGATGCCGGCGTTGATGTGCACCACCGTGCCCCCGGCGAAGTCCAAGGCCCCTAAGGTGCCCAAAAATCCTCCACCCCAGACCCAGTGGGCCAGGGGGGCGTAGACCAATAGCCCCCAGAGGCTCAGGAAGAGAAGGAGGGCGGGAAAGCGCATCCTTTCCACCATGCCCCCCGTGAGGAGGGCGGCGGTGATGATGGCAAAGGTGCCCTGGAAGGCCATGAAGAGGAGATGGGGGATCTCCCCCTTGGCCTCGAGGCCCACTCCCTTCAGAAGGGCGTGGCCCAGGCCTCCCAGCCAGGGACTGCCCTCGGCAAACGCCAGGCTGTAGCCGAGAAGGGCCCAGCCCACCCCCACGAAGCCCAAGGCGGCGAAGCTCATCATCATGGTGTTCAAGGCGTTCTTGCTCCGCACCAGGCCGCCGTAGAAGAAGGCCAAAGCCGGGGTCATGAGGAGCACCAGGGCCGTGGAAACCAGCATCCAGGCCGTGGCTGCCCCGTCCACCCCTTCTGCCAAGGCCAGTCCTGAAAGCCCGCTTGCCGCTATAAATAGGGTCTTCCGCATGGTCCGTCACCCCCTTAGGGCTGAGGGTAGCACCGGGTGTGCATAATGTCAAGCAGTAGCTTGACACTTGACAAAGAGTAGCGAGACATATAGCTAATCAGGACTGACTACGGTGCAAAGTGTCAGTGCAAAAGTGTGCAGATGTGCGCCTAACCCTGAACAACATTCTCAAGATACCACCCCGTCGGCCCCGGGCCTCTCCCCTTAAACTGAGGCCCGTGACGTGGGAAGAACTCTTGGAGCGGCTTTCTTTGGGACAGGACGAGCGCACCCTCTTCCTGCCCCCGGACCTTTCCCCGGAGGAGCTGGCCCGCTACGCTGCAGGTCTAGCCAACCACCGGGGCGGGATTCTCTTCCTGGGGGTGGATGGGGAGGGACGGGTGGTGGGAGCCTCGGAGATCCACCCCTTGCAGATCACCCATGCCCTTTTCCAGCTCACCCAGGGGCTTCTCCTGCCCTATGTGGAGGTGATCGAGGGGCCTATGGGCCGGGTTTTGGCCCTTCATGTACCGCAGAGCCCGGCGGCCATCGCCGTGGGGGCAGGGAGGGTGCCCTTTTGGGACGGTAAGAGGCTCACGGAGCTGAGGATGGGCCAGGCCCTGCCGGAGCCCGACTTCACCGCCCAGGTGCTGCCGGCGGCCAGCCTTTCCGACCTGGACCCGGTGGAGGTTCTGCGCCTTAGGCGCATCCTGGAGGAGCGGGGAAGCAACCTGGCGGCCTTGCCGGACCTGGAACTCCTCTTCGCCCTGGGGCTTTTGGAGCGGGTGGAGGGACAGGACAAGCCCACGGTGGCGGGCCTCCTTCTGGCAGGAACCCCCTTGGCCCTGAAGCGGCTTCTTCCCCAGGCGGAGGTGAGCTACTACTTCCACGGTCAGCCGGATGGCTACCTTGAGGGCCCGGAGGGCTACGCCTTCAGGGAGGACATCCTGCGCTCCATCCCCGCTCTTTTGGAGCGGCTTAGGGACCTAATCCAGGCCAGGAACCGGGTGCGCTACCTCACGGTGGGCCTGTTCCGCCTCGAGGTCTGGGACTTTGACCAGGAAGTCTACCGGGAGGCCCTCTTAAATGCCTTGGTCCACCGGGACTGGCAAAGCCCGGATGCCATCCAGGTGCACCACTACCCGGATCGCCTGGAGGTTTCCAACCCGGGAAGCTTCCCTCCCGGTATCACCCCGGAGAACATCCTCCGCCATCCCCCCAAAAGGCGGAATCCCCGTCTGGCCGAGGCCCTCTACCGGCTTGGCTACGTGGAGCGGGCGGGAAGCGGGGTGGACAAGATGTACCGCCTCCTCCTCAAGTACGGCAAGGAGCCCCCGGAGTACCACCTTTTCCCCGAGGCCCTCACCCTGGTCCTCTACAACCCGGAGCTGGACGAGGCCTTCGTGCGGGAGCTGGCGGAGGCCCAGGAGCGCCTGGGTGGCTTCAGCCTGGACCACTTCATCGCCGTGGGCCACCTGCGGAGGGTGGGGGAGGCCACCCTCGAGGAGCTGGCCCGGGCCCTACAGCTTCCTTTGGAGGCTGCCCGCAAGGTCCTCACCCGGATGGAGCGCATGGGCCTTTTGCGCAAGGAAGGGGGAAGGTACCACCTGGTGCGGCGCGATCCTTTGGGGGAAAGGGCCTTGGGCCTCCTGGCCAATCCCCTTTCCCGACGGGAGGTGGAAGCCCAGCTGGGGCTTACCCCCAGGGCAACCCTGGCCTTGCTGAACCGGCTTATCCGGGAAGGCAAGGTGGAGCGGATGGGCCGGGGAGCCGCTACCCGTTACCGGAGGCGGGTCTAGGCCATGCTTCACCTGGTCCTTTTCCAGCCGGAGATCCCACAGAATACCGGGAACATCGCCCGCACCGCTGCTGCCTTGGGCTGGCCCCTGCACCTTATCCGCCCCTTGGGCTTCCGCCTAGGCGACCCTCGGCTTAAGCGGGCGGGCCTGGACTACTGGCCCCACGTGGACCTGCGCCTCCACGATACCTGGGAGGCCTTCTGGCAAAGCCTGCCCCCGGGTGCCCGGGTCTGGGCCTTTAGCGCCCGGGGGGATACCTCCCTCTATAGGGTGAGCTTCCAGCCTGGGGACTACCTCCTCTTTGGCCCCGAAACCCGGGGACTTCCCCCAGAGGTCCTGACTCTTTTCCCCAGGGTGTACATCCCCATGCCGGGGCTGGTTCGCTCCTTGAACCTGGCGGTGGCCGTGGGGGTGGCGGCCTATGAGGCCTACCGGCAGCTTCATGGGGCATGATGGAGGCGTGCGGGCCTATACCACCGCCCACTTAAGGGTGGACCTCCCCCAGGGCCATCCCTTCCCCCTCTACAAGTACCAGGGGGTGGCGGAGGCCTTGAAGGAACTCCTTCCCATCCTGCCTGCCCCCGAAGTGCACCGGGAAGCCCTTCATCTGGCCCACCGCCCGGAGTATGTGGAAAAGCTTTTTACCGAGGGGCTTTCCCGCCAGGAGTCCTTGCGCCTGGGCCTGCCCTTTAGCCCAAGCCTCCTCAGGCGTGCCCTCTTTGCGGCGGGAGGAACACTGGCCGCCGCCAGGGATGCCCTGGAGCTGGGCCTCGGCCTGAACCTCTCCGGGGGCACCCACCATGCCTACCCCGACCGGGCCGAGGGGTATAGCCTTTTCAACGATGTGGCGGTGGCCGTGGCCTGGCTCAGGCGGGAGGGCTTCCGGGGCCGGGTTTTGGTGGTGGACCTGGACGCCCATCAGGGCAACGGCACCGCGGTCTTTTTCCAGAAAGACCCCACCGTTTTCACCCTTTCCCTCCACGGGGAGCGGAACTATCCCTTAAGGAAGGAGAGGAGCGACCTGGATGTGGGGCTTCCCGACGGCGTGGGGGACGAGGCCTACCTCTATGCCCTGGATGAGGCGTTGGAAATAGCCCAGGCTTTCCGGCCCGAGCTGGTCTTCTACAACGCCGGGGTGGACGTGCTAAAGGGGGATCGGTTTGGCCGCCTGGGCCTGAGCCTCGAGGGGGTCCGGAAGCGGGATGAACGGGTTTTTCGCATGGTAAAGGCCTTGGGGGTACCCCTGGTGGTGGTGATGGGTGGGGGGTACAACCGCGATCCCCGGCTCACCGTGGAGGCCCATGCAGGGACCTACCGCCTGGCCCTGAGTTCCTTGGCGTAGGTGGCCACCGCCTCCTCGAGGCTGAAGCCCAGGTTACGGTAAAGCTCCAGGGCCCCGGTCTCGTGGTCGTGGGCCCGGACCCTGAGGAGGGTGGCGCCTTTCTTCTGCGCCAGCTTCGCCGCTTCCGCCAAGAGGGCCCGCCCGATGCCCTGGCCCCGGGCCTTGGGCACCACGCCGATATAGGCCACGCTGGCCTCCCGATCCTCCAGCTCCACCTCGGCCAGGCCCACGGGTTCGTCCCCCCGGTAGGCCACCAGGAGGTGGACATGGGGATCCTGGAAGTGTTCCCAAAGCTCCTCGTCCGTCCATTTGAGGCGCAGGGCCCAGCCCTCCTCGCTTTCCCGGTAAAGCTCCCGGTAAACCCCGGGGCCCGGGAAACCCTTTCGAATGACCACGCCCTCAGGGGGTGGGTAGTCCAGGCCCTCCGGGTTTTTCACGAAGAAGTAGGTGAGGTGCAAAAGGCCGAAGTCGGCCTCCTCCAGCACCTGGCGCAGGGTGTGGTTTTCCTCGCGGGGGAAGGCGTAAAGCCGGTCCAGGTGAAGCTCACTGGCCCGCTTTTCCGCGGCCTGAAGAAGGGGGGGAAGGTCCTCCTCCCGGTAGGCCAGGGGTCCCTCGAGGGCCGCTCCATCCCAAAAGGCATAAAGGCCCACGTACCCCGCCACCTCCCCATCCCGCAAGAGGACCAGGCCGTCCTCCAGCTCCTCGGCCAGGCCCTCGAGGTCCCGGGCCTCCGGGGCCAGGACCCCCCGCTTGGGGCTTTCGTCCATCCAGCGGAGGAGCTTTAGGAGCCCGGGAAGATCCTGGCGGGCCACGGGCCGGATCATGCTTCTAGTCTACTCCCCGTTGCCCGGGACGGAACCAGGGACAAATGTCAAGCTTGTTCCTCAAGCTGACCCAGGTTGAGGGCCTTCACCACCCCTTCCTCCCCGTAGAACTCCACCACGGAAAGCCGGGCGTAGTCCTGTTCCACCCTGAGACCTTCTTCCACGGGAAGGGGTAGGGCCAGGCTCAAGGCGGCGCGGTTTAAGGTGCAGTTCCCCACCACCAACAGGGCCTGGCCTCGATGCTTTCCAAGGAGGGTCCTGATCGCTTCCCGCCCTCTTTCCCAGGCCTTCCTCAAGCTTTCCCCACCCGGAGGGGTAAAGCTGGCCTCGTCCTCCAGCCAGGCGGCCACCTCCTGGGGATACCGCTCCCGTACCTCGACGAAGCTCAGCCCTTCCCATTCCCCCCAGCTTCGCTCCCTCAGTTCCGGGAGGAGGGTAAAAGGCACCCCGAGGGCTTCCGCAAGAAGCCCGGCCGCCTCGGCCTCGGCCAGGCTGTCGGCGGCGTAGACCCAGGCCACGGGGTAGCGCTGGGCTAGCCTGGCCAGGGAGCGGAGGGCTTGCCTGCCCTGTTCCGAAAGGGGAAGGCCCGGATGGCTGTAAAGGACGTGTTCGGGGTTTTCCACCGGCCCGGCGCGGGTGAGGAGCAGGGTGGTTTTGGGGTGGGGCCCCTTGAGGAAGTGGCCGAGGAGACCCATGGCCCTAGAATACGGGGGTGGAAAGGTGGGTCATTGTTAACCCGGCGGCGGGACGGGGAAAGGTAGGGAGGCTTTCCGGGTTCATCCTCAAGGCTGCCCGGGAAAAAGGAGCGAAGGCCTTCCTCACCGAGGGCCCGGGCCACGCCACAGAGCTTTCCCGGAATGCCCCCGAAGGGGCTAGGGTGGTGGCCGTGGGAGGGGATGGCACGGTGCACGAGGTGTTGAAGGGCCTGGCGGGCACGGAAAAGGTCCTGGGGGTGGTGCCCATCGGTAGCGGCAACGACTTCGCCCGCATGCTGGGCCTGAGGGAGCTTCCCTGGAGGGAGGCCCTGGAACTGGCCCTCTTTGCCCAGGAGGAGGCCATAGACCTCTGCTGGGTGAACGGCGAGCCCTTTGGGGCCTCCCTGGGCATCGGCTTCGATGCCCTGGTGGCCAAGAAGGCCCTCACCGCTCCCTCTTTCCTCCGGGGCATGCCCCGTTACCTTTACGCCCTCTTCGGGGTGCTTAAGGAGCTTCGCCTGCCCGAGGGGCGGGTGGTGGTGGAGGGGGAGGAGGTGCACCGGGGGCCTCTTCTCCTGGTGGCGGTGATGAACGGACCTGCCTACGGGGGAGGTATCCCCATCGCCCCCATGGCCGACCCCCGGGATGGCGTTCTCTCCGTGATCCTGGCCCGTTCCTTCACCCGGCCCGGGGTGGTCTTCATCCTGCCCCGGCTCCTTTTGGGCAGGCATCTTTCCCATCCCCAGGTGGTGGCCTTTGCGGGCCGGGAGGTGGTGGTGGAGTTCGCCCATCCTGTCCCCGCCCATGCGGACGGGGAGCTTCTTCCTGAGACTCGCCTTTACCGGGCCCGAGTGGAGCCTTTGGGCCTTAGGGTGGTGGGAGGCAGGGCAGGGCAGAAGGGGGAAAGGCCCCTTTTAAGCCCGGTGGGAGCGGGTTGAGGCCTGGAGGTTTGGAGAACCTAGTGGGCCTAGGTGTCTCCTCCTTCCACCTCCTCCAGCCTCAGCAAAAGCCGGCGGAAAAGGTGCAGGCGCTGCCTAAACCTCTCCTTCTGCAATCAGGATCCCCTCCTCCTCCACGGTTTTCTTAAGCCCTGGGGCCCAGGAGAGCTCCACCAGGTCTATCCTTTGCAGGATGGGAAGCTCTTCCAAAGCCTCCCGGATGCGGGCCAGGGTGGCCAGGTCCAGGGGCGGGTCGGCCCAGAGGGCCAGGTCGTAATCCGAGCGGGGGCTGGCCTCTTTCCGGGCCCGGGAGCCGAAAAGGTAAAGGCGGTAGCGCCTTCCCTTGAGGAGCTCTGCCACCCGCCTCGAGGCCTCCTTAAGCACTTCCTCGCGGGCAGACTTGACCTATATGCGGCTCCTGGAGTAAAGAGGGGGCATGACCCTGCGCGAAGCCCTGTCCCAGATCCCCGACCCCCGGGCCCGCAACCGGCAGTACCCCCTTTGGGGCCTCCTGGCCCTCATCCTGGTGGCTTTTCTTTCCCGCGTGGACTCCCTGAGGGGCGTGGAACGCTTCGCCCGCGCCAACCCCCACCTCTTGCCCCA
>NZ_BAAJPG010000008.1:0-3144 GCF_057547025.1 Thermus sp. KWY1 | reverse complement strand
GGGTAGTAGCCGTTCTTGCGTCCCCCGTGCTGGCGCAAGAAGGCTTCCCGGTCGGCGTCCAGGAGAATCTGCAAGACCTCGGTCACCGTCTGCCTCACCGCTTCCCTTAGCATCACCTGCAAGGTATCCTGGTCCACGGGGTACCTCCTTCCTAATCCTGGTACCCCCCTTTTATACACAAACCCCTACACATAATTCCTTACACGACCTGAAATCCTGGAGGTGAAGCATGAGGAAGTTGGGCTTCGTGGCCTTGGTGGTTCTCCTAGGTTTGGCCACGGCACAAAGCGGACAGGCCCTTTTCGGACAGTACTGCGCCAGCTGCCACCAAGCCAATGGCCAGGGCCTACCCGGGGCCTTCCCCCCGCTGGCTGGGCATGTGCCCGAGATTCTGGCCAAGAAGGACGGACGGACCTATCTGCTCGATGTGGTGCTGTTTGGCCTGCAGGGACAGATCAAGGTGAAGGGTCAGACGTACAACGGGTCCATGCCCGCCTGGGGGCCCCAACTTAAAGACGATCAAATCGCTGCCATCCTTAACTACATCACCACTGCCTTCGGCAACAAACCTCCGGCCGGGTTCAAGCCCTACACCGCAGATGAGGTGAAGAAAGAGCGGGCCAAGAAGCTTACGCCCGAAAAGGTCTATGCCCTGCGGCAGACTTTGAAGCTCTGATGGGTACGAGGCTTCTCCTGGTGGAGGACGATCCCGACCTGGGAAGGACCGTAACCCAGGCCCTGGAAGAGCATGGCTTCCAGGTGGTCTGGGCCACCTCCCAGGAGGAGGCCTGGGAGGCCTTGTGGGATGTTCCTTTCCAGGCCCTGGTGTTGGATGTGCGCCTTCCCGAAGGGGAAGAGGCGGGATTCCACCTGGCCCGCACCCTGCGGGAGGCGGGCTTCACCCAACCCATCCTCTTCCTGACCGCCAAGGATGCCCTGGACGACCGGCTCCACGGCCTCGAGCTGGGCGAGGACTACCTGACCAAGCCCTTCGCCCTTTCCGAACTGGTTGCCCGCATACGGGCCCTTCTCCGCAGGGGAGAGGTGCGGCCCAGGCGGGTGGAAGTGGGAGAAGTGGTCCTGGAGGTGGAAGCCCGGAGGGTCCTCAAGGGCAGCCTTCCCATTGGCCTCACCGCTAAGGAATACCAGGTGCTGGAACTCCTCGTCCTTAACCGCGGAAGGGTTTTCTCCAAGGATGAGATCCTGGAGCGGATCTGGGGGCCCGGCTACGAGGGGGAGTCCAACCTGGTGGAGGTCTATGTGAAGAACCTGCGCAAGAAGCTGGGCGAGGAGGTCATTGAAACCATCCGGGGCCTAGGCTACCGTGTTCCCGGATGAGCTTGCGCCTCCGCCTGGCCTTGATCACCGCAGCCCTAGCCCTCTCGGGGCTGGGGTTGGGGCTCTGGCTCTCCAGCCTGTTCCTGGTTCGCTTGGCCCTGGCCGAGGTGGACCATGCCCTAAAACTCCAGGCCAAGGTCCTCCTGGAAACCGTTCGGGAAGAGCCCGACCACCTGGTGCCCCCCGAGGTGGAGCAGGAGGTGCTGGCAGGGGAACTCCCGGGAGCAGCCTGGCTCTACCGCAAGGGAGAACTGGTTTGGTCGGGTGGGCTTTCTGCTCCTCCCCTTTTTCTACGCTCGGTCCAGGGCAAAACCCCCCAAAGCCTGGCGGGTTGGCGCATCTATACCCTCGAGAGCCAAGAGTACCGCTTGGTGGTGGCCCAGCCCCTGGGCGTGGTGGAACACCTGGCCCTCCTTTACCTACGCCTGGGCCTGCCCCTTCTCTTCCTGGTGGGAGTGCTCACCGGGGTGCTGGCCTACTTCCTGGCGGGACTGGCCCTCAGCCCCTTGCGCCGCTTGGCCGACGGGGCCATGCGCTTCCAGGTGTTGGAGCCCCCGGGGGGCCGTGACGAGGTGGCCCGCCTTGCCCAGGCCTTTGCCAAGCTCCTGCGCACCCTTAAGGCGGAACGAGAGCGGGAGCAGGCCTTCCTGGCCTTGGCCAGCCATGAACTGCGCACCCCCATTGCCGCCTTTCGGGTGGGGTTGGAGCGCCTGCTCAAGGCTCCCCACTTGGAACGGGACGCTCTGGCCAAGCTAAAGGTCCAGGCGGAGCGCCTCGAGGCCCTGGCGGAAAACCTCCTCGCCCTCTCCCGAACCCAGTCCCAGGACCTGCGCCTGGTGGAGGTGGACCTCCCCGAGCTGGCGGGTCTGGCCTTCGACCGCTTCCAACCCTTGGCGGTGGCCAGGGGGCGGGAACTCATCCTGGAAACCCAACCGGCCAAAGCCGTGGCCGATCCCCGCCTCTTGGAGAGGGCCTTGAACAACCTGGTTCACAACGCCCTCTTTCACGGCCAAGGTACGGTGTACGTGCGGACGGGGACCACGGATGGGCAGGCTTACCTGGAGGTCCAAGATGAGGGACCGGGACCATCCCCCAGGGCCCGGGAGGGCTTGGGCCTGAGGGTGGTGCGCCAGGTGGCCGAGGCCTTGGGAGCGAATCTCCACCTTGCCCAGGAGGGCGGGTTCCGGATCCGCCTGCTCTTCAGGCCCCCTTCAGCCTCTTCCCCTTCAATGGACCTTGGAGCGTAGGCTCCGGAGGTGAAGGGATGAAACGGATGCTTGGGTTCCTTATGGTTTCGGCTCTGGCCCTGGCAGCGCCCATGGGTGGCGGCCTCAAGGTGTCCAGCGTGTTCCCGCCCAGGGCACTGCCCCCGGGTACGGCCATCGTCCTGGAAGATGCCAAGGGTTTGGCGATGTGGCAGACGGGCAACGGCATGTTGCCGAGCGCCGAGGAGCTGGGCAAGGCAGCCTACGTGGTCTTCGCCTTGCCCCACGGGAAGAGCTATCGCTACGCCGTGGTGGGAAAGGCCAGTAGCCTCGAGGCCCTGCGGGTGCACATTGGGAAGAGCACCTACACCCTGGCCATCCTGCTTAAGAACCGCCATGTGGCTATTGGCAAAGACGGCAATTTGGTGACGGTTAAGGTCACCGCACCGGCAGCAGACTTGACCTATATGCGGCTCCTGGAGTAAAGAGGGGGCATGACCCTGCGCGAAGCCCTGTCCCAGATCCCCGACCCCCGGGCCCGCAACCGGCAGTACCCCCTTTGGGGCCTCCTGGCCCTCATCCTGGTGGCTTTTCTTTCCCG
>NZ_BAAJPG010000007.1:0-51624 GCF_057547025.1 Thermus sp. KWY1 | reverse complement strand
GGTTGGGGCCCCGGCAAAGGAGGCTGGGCCTAGGCCCAGCCTCCGTTCTTTTCTAAAAGGGCACCACTTCCTCCTTGGGCCCTCCTCCACCGTTCCCCTGGAGGAAGGCCTCCCGATCCGGGATCAGGTAGGCGCGGAAGCCCTCGGCCTCGAGGGCCTCCAGCGCCCCTTCCCCCACCCGGGTCTCCCGCAAGGAAAGGATGGCCTCCCCGAAGGGCCCCTGCACCCTGAGGTAAAGGGGGAGGGTTCCGGGGTATTCGTCCAAAAGGCTCTTGAGGAGGGCCACGCCCGCCTCGTCCAACAGGGCGTGGTCCACCTCCACCTCCAGGGCCTTGGGGGACTCGGCCACCTCCTCGTGGGTCCAGGCAGCCTGGGCCATGATCCTAAGCCCCCCTTCCTCCCGCTCCACCTCCGCCAGGACCAGGAGGGGGGTGTCCTCCTTGAGCTTGGGGGAAACCCCCTCGTAAGCCCGGCCGAAAACCACCACCTCGAGGGCCCCCGTCTCGTCGGAGAGGGTAAAACGGGCCATCATGCCCCCGCTGCGGGTGGGCTTGCGCGCCACCTCCTCCACCATGCCCGCAAGGAGCACCCTGGGCCTTGGGGGCAGGCCCCGGATGAAGTCGGAAAGCTCCTCCAGGGTGCAGCTCGCCACCTCCCTCAGGCCCGGGTAGCGCAGCACCGGGTGGCCGGAAACGTAGATGCCCAAGGCCTCCTTCTCGTAGCGGAGCCGGGTGATCTCGTCCAGGGGCAAGGCTTCCGCCAGGGGAGGCTCTTCCACCTCGGCGAACAGGCCCATCATGCCGGATCGCTCCCGCTCCCGGCTTTCCGCCGCCCACCGGAGGAGGGGGTCCAAGGAAGCCAGCAACCGGGCCCTGTCCCCAAAGGCGTCAAAGGCCCCCGCCTTGATGAGGGACTCCAGGGTGCGCTTGTTCACCACCTTCTCGTCCAAGCGCTTGAGGAAGTCCCCGAGACTCTTAAAGGGACCACGGCGCTCCCTTTCCGCCAGGATGGCCTGGGCTGCCCCTTCCCCCACGTTCTTCACCGCGGAGAGGCCAAAGAGGATCTCCTCCCCCACCACCTTGAAGTCAAAGCCCGAGCGGTTGATGTCGGGGGGAAGAACCTCTATGCCCATGGCCCGGGCGTCGCGGATGTACTCCGCCACCTTGTCGGAATCGTGCCGCTCCACGGTGAGGAGGGCGGCCATGAACTCCACCGGGTAGTGGGCCTTCACGTAGGCGGTCTGGTAGGAAAGGAGGCTGTAGGCGGCGGCGTGGGAGTTGTGGACGATCACATCCTCGGCCAGGAAGGTATGGGTTCCCTCCACGGTGAGATCGTAGACCTCCTCCTCCCAAAGAGGCTCTATGGCCTCCACCCGGTCCCAGTAGATCTCCGCCGTGGCCAGGCGCAACAAGGCTAGGCTTCCCGTGAGGGCCGAAAGGCGCGCCAGGGTGGCGCGGGAAAGCCCCAGGCGGCCCCTGCTGGGCCGCAAAAGACCCTGGGCTAAGCCATGGGCCTCCAGAAAATCCCCCACCCTACCCCCGGAAGCCTGGGCCAAAGCATCCCTTACCAGGGAGAGAAAGGCCAGAGGCAGGATGTCCTTGGTGCTCCGGCCCACCTCCTCCCAGGAGGAAAGAAGGGCCTCCAGGTCCCGTTTCCTCTTGCCGAGAAGGCAAGGCCCCACCAGCTCCCCAAAGCGCCGGGCCGCCTCGAGGCCCCCCAGGAGGTAGACCACATATCCTTTCCGGCCCCCTCTGTAGGGAAAGCGCTTCTCCACCAGGCGGCTTTGCAAGCCCAGGCGGAGGAGCAGGTGCTGGACCCCCCGGGCAAGGGCCTCCGAGGCCGTGGCGTAATGGATGAGCCTACCCTTGGCGTCCACCCCCCCATCCCCCACCCACAGGCGTCCAAGAAGCCGGGCCACCCCTTCCTGGGAAAGGCCAAAGACCCTTTCGGGAAGATGCTTGTCCTTGGCGGCAAGCCCCAAAAGCCCCATCTCCCTCAAGAAGGTTTCCGCCTCCGCGGGAACCTTGCGGTCCCGCCGGCCCACGTAGATATGGGCCACCCCCCGGCGCCAGACCACCCGGGTGCGGGTGTTGGCAAAGCCCGCCAGGGCCTCCTCCATAGCGGCCAGCTCTTCCTCCGAGGAGGTGTAGAGGTAAAAGCCGGAGGGATGGCGGAGGTTCCCCTCGCTCAGGGCGAAGCCCAGAAGGTCCAGCTCATGGGGCCTCAGGTCCTCTGAAGGCTGGTAAGGAAGGCGCCTGGGCAGGGCCACGAAGTCCCCTGGGCGAAGGGCACCCAACTCCCGCCAACCCTCTGGGGTGTAGAGGGGGTGGTTGGCCGTGGCCTCGAGGACCCGTCCCGTGGCGGTGCGCAGACGGTAGACCATGGCCCGGCCGCTCTCGAAGGCGGCCACCACCGGCCTCGGCACCAAGCGCAGGGTGCTCTCGTCCAGGGAAACTACCCAGACCCCTTTGGCTTCCCCCCGGACGATGGCCTCTATGGGCACAAGTTTTCCCGTACGGTAGTCCAGCACCCGGGCCCTTCCCGGCAGGCACTTGTTGAAGCCATAGTTGGCGAAGGCCTCCAGCATGTCAAAAAGCCGGTTGGCCTCCTCCTCGGGCACGCCCCGCTCCCTGGCCCCCCGCACGAAGCGCTCCCGGTGTTTTTGCATCTCCTCCACCTTCTTCTTGCCCATGGCCCGCCTCAAAAGGTCGGCCTCCCCCAGGGAGTAGCCCGCCACCTGGGAGGCGATCTGCATGATCTGCTCCTGGTAGACGGGGATGCCGTAGGTTTCCTCCAGGATGGGCCTCAGGTACTTCTCCGCATGGGGGAATTCCACGTAGCTCACGGGCTCCTGTCCATGGTGGCGGCGGATGTAGGTGGGGATGTGCTCCATGGGCCCCGGGCGGTAGAGGGAAACCAAGGCGATGATGTCCTCGAGGCGCCTGGGCTTTAGCCCCCGCACCGTGGCGGTCATCCCTCCCGATTCCAGCTGGAAAACCCCCTTGGTCTCTCCCCGGGCAAGGAGGGCGAAGGTCTTGGGGTCGTCCAAAGGCAAGCGGTCGTAGTCCAGCTCCACCCCCTTGGACTCCTTCACGATCTTCTTGGCCTCGTCCAGGAAGGTGAGGGTGCGCAGGCCCAGGAAGTCCATCTTCAAAAGCCCCAGGGCCTCCACCGCTCCCATGTCGTACTGGGTCACAGGCCGCCCCTCCTGGTCCCGCATGAGGGGCACCAGGTTCGTGAGGGGCTCGGCGGCGATCACCACCCCGGCGGCGTGCACGGAAGCATGGCGGTTCAGGCCCTCGAGGCGCATGGCCACCTCGATCACCTCCCGCACCCGCGGGTCTTTTTCCATCTCCGCCCTTAACTCCGGCACCAGCTCTATGGCCTCGGCCAGGGGCTTGGGCTTGCCGAACTGCACGGGAATCAGCTTGGCCAGCTCCTCCGCCTTCTTGTGGGGGATGCCGTAGACCCGGGCCACATCCTTGAGGGCTGCCTTGGAGGCCAGGCTACCGAAGGTGCCGATCTGGGCCACCTTGTCCTCCCCGTAGCGCCCGCGCACGTACTGGATCACCCGGTCCCGCTCCCGGTCGGAAAAGTCCGTGTCGATGTCGGGCATGGAAACCCGCTCGGGGTTCAGGAAGCGCTCAAAGAGGAGGCCGAAGCGCAGGGGGTCGATGTTGGTGATGCCCACGGCATAGGCTACCAGGCTCCCGGCGGCGCTTCCCCGGCCTGGTCCCACGGAGATCCCGTTCCGCCTGGCCCAGTTGATGTAGTCCTGGACGATGAGGAAGTAGCCGGGAAAGCCCATCCGCTCGATCACGGAAAGCTCGTAAAGGGCCCGGTGCAAGATGGCCTCCGCCGTCCACTCCCTCACCCCCTCCAACGGGGGTAGCTTGGGCAGAAGGGCTTCCCAAGCCTTCCCTTCCACCTGGGCCAAGGCCTCCGCCAGGGCTTCCCCGTCCCCATGGGGCGGTATCTTCCCCAGAAGGCGGAAGACCTCCCGGTAAAACCCCTCGGTGATGCGGTCCGGATACCGGGAAAGAAGCCCTTTGAAGGTGAGCTCCCTAAGGTACTGGGCCTCGGTCCTTCCCTCGGGAAGGGGAAAGCGAGGGATGCGGTAGACCATCTTGTCCCCGATGGGAAGGTCCACCTCGCACATGCGGGCGATCTCCACCGTGTTGTCAAAGGGTTCGTCGCCCCACTCCTCCTCCGGGAGCATGGCCCGCATCTCCTCTGGGGTCTTCACGTAAAACTCGTCGCAGGGGAAACGCCAGCGCTCGGGGTCATCCAGGGTGCTCTTGGACTGGATGGCGAGAAGCACCTCGTGGGCCCGGGCGTCCTCCTTGCGCACGTAGTGGCCGTCGTTGGTGGCCACCATCCCCAGGCCGTACTTCCGGGCGAACTCCCTCAGGACCTGGTTAACCTTCCTTTGCTCGGGCAGGCCGTGGTTCTGGATCTCTATGAAAAAGCGGTCGCCGAAGATGGAGAGGTACTCGTTCAGCCGGGCCTCCGCCAGGTCCAGGCGGTCCTGCAGGATGAACTGGGGAATCTCCGCCCCCAGGCACCCCGAAAGGGCGATAAGACCCTCGGCATGCTCCCGTAGAATCTCCCGGTCAATGCGGGGTTTTTCGTAAAAACCCTCCAGGTATGCCCGGCTCGCCAGGCGCACCAGGTTCTGGTAGCCCTTGAAGTCCCTGGCAAGAAGGGTGAGGTGGAAGTACCCCCCGTCCAGGCCCTTCCCCCTTTTGCGGTCAAAGCGGCTTTCCGCGGCCACGTAAGCCTCGTAGCCGATGATGGGCTTGATCCCCATGGCGGTGGCCTTCTTGTAGAACTCCACCGCCCCGAAGAGGTTGCCGTGGTCGGTCATGGCCAGGGCAGGGTCCTCGGGGGAAACCGTTTTCACCCACTCAAGAAGGTCAGAAAGCTTCGCCGCCCCGTCCAGGAGGGAGAACTGGGTGTGCTGGTGCAGGTGGGCGAACTTAAGGCGGCCCATAGGGTCCAGTCTAGCAAGGGCCTTGCCTCCCTTAGTTAGGTACTTGGGTATACTGATTAATGCAATGATTGAGGACACCAGCACCCCCATCTCCGCCACCGAGGCCCGGGTTCACTTTGGGGAGGTCCTCCAACGCGTGGCCCAGGGAGAAACCCTGGTGGTGGAACGGGGAGGAAGAGCCGTAGCGGTCATCCTGTCCGTGGAAGAATACGAGCGGCTCCGGAAAGCGCCTAAGCAACAAGAGATCCTCGATGCGCTTTGGAGGCTGGGCCAGGAGATCCGAAGCCACCTACAAGGACCCATCTCTTCCCCAGAGGAAGTCATACGGGCGATGCGGGAGGAACGCACCCTTGAACTGGGCGGTTCTTGACGCAAGCTTCCTCATGCGAGTTCTTCTGGCAGGCATCCTTGGCGACAGAAGGGCCCATGAAGCTTTTCTTGGTTTGGGTAGCAAGGAGGTGGTCGCCCCCACCCTCCTGCCTTACGAGGTGGCCAATGCCCTTCACCGCTACGTTCTGGGCGGGGTCTTGTCAGGGCCCCAAGCGGAAGCCTTTTTGCGAGGAGCCTTGGGCCTGAACATCCGCCTGATGGGGGACAAAGGCCTTCATCTAAGAGCCTTGGCCCTATCCCAAGCCCTGGGTTTAAAAGCTGTGTACGACGCCCATTACCTGGCCCTGGCGGAGAAGCTTCAGGCTGAATTCTGGACAGCGGACGGAAAGCTATCCCGGAAGGTTACGGAAGCGCAAGTTCAAGGCTTGCTGGAAGGCATCACCGTGCGCTATTTAGAACCCCATGACCCTGGGCCAACTTAGGGAAGAAGTCTGGAACACCTTAGCCCGCTACGACCTGGCCCTTCACCCCACGCCTCCCCACGGCCACCACCCCAACTTCCTGGGAGCCAAAAAGGCAGCGGGGCTCCTCCTCCGCACCCCGGAGTTTCAAAGGGCCAGGCTCATCCTGGCGGGCATGGATGCGGTGCTGAAACCCTTGCGGGAAGAGGCCCTGAAGGCAGGAAAGGCCCTGATCCTCCCCCACCCCGACCGGCCGGGGGAGTTCGTGCTCCTTAAGGACCTGGACCCAAGAAAGCTCAAGCGGGTGCGGGAGGCCTACCGCTACGGGGTGAAGGTGGACCTAAAGGGGCAGCCCATAGACCTAGTCCTCATCGGGGCCGTGGCCGTGGATGAAGAAGGGGGCTGGGTGGGGAAGGGCTACGGTTTTCCCCAGGCCTGGCTTGCCGTGGAGGCCCCCTTCGCCACCCTGGCCCACGCCCTCATGGTCTACCCCAAGCTTCCCGTGGAGCCGGAACGCCGGGTGGACCTCATCGCCACCCCGGCGCGGCTCATCCGGCCTTAAAGGGCGAACTCCTTAAGGAGGCCCTCGAGGTCCAGGGGTTCCTGTTGCCCTAAGGCAGGGTAGACCTCAGGGTAGCGGGGCAGATAGGCCTTGAGGCGCTCCTCAAAGGTGGGGACCTCCGCCTTCCAGAAGACCCCTATGGGGATCCGCTCCCCCCACTCCGCCGCTTTTTCCTGGAACTCAGCCATCTTGCGATCCAGCTCCTCCGGGGGAAGCCCTTCGGGAACATGGGGGTCGTATCCCTCATCCTGGAGCTTATAGAGCCTGGGGGCGAACCACTCCTTGGTGTGCAGGTCGTTGTAGGTGGGGCAGGGCTGGAGGACATGCAGAAAAGCCAGGCCCTTATGGCTAAGGCCCTCCTTGATGAGCTCCTTCAGGCCCTTCACGTCGTAGGCGTAGCCCCGGGCGATCCAGGTGTAACCCGAGGCAAAGGCCAGAAGCAGGGGGTTGATGCGCCCCTGGGGGTTGGGCTTGGGAAGGCTTTTGGTCTTCTCCCCTAGGCCCAGGGTGGGCCCCGCCTGCCCCTTGGTGAGGCCGTAGACCTCGTTGTCGTAAAGGATGTAGAGCATGTCCACGTTGCGGCGGCCTGCGGCCACGAAGTGCCCGGCCCCGATTCCAAGGCCATCCCCGTCCCCACCCACCGCCACCACGGTGAGGTGGGGGTTGGCCAGCTTGGCCCCCTGGGCCACGGGGAGGACACGGCCGTGAAGGGTGTGGATCCCGTAGACATTAAGGTAGTGAGGGGTCTTGGCGGAGCAACCGATTCCCGAGAAAACCGCCGTCTGGGAAGGATCCCGCTTCAGCTCGAAAAGGGCCATCTGCAACGCGGAGAGGATGCCATAGTCCCCGCAGCCCGGGCACCAGTCCGGTTGCTTTTCCGCCTTGTAATCGGCAAGTTTGAGTTCCAGCATGGTTAAACTCCTTTCCTGAGCACCAGGCGCTCCGGGGCCCTGCCCGCAAGCACCTGCTCCAAGGCCTCCACCGCCTCATCCAGGGTGATGGGGCGGCCGTTGTACTTCACAATGCGGTGATGGACCCGCCTTAAGGTTTCCTGCTGCACCAGGTCCGCAAGCTGCCCCGAGTAGTTGTGTTCCACCGTGACCAGCTTTTTCCCCTCCAGAAGTGCACCAATCTCCGGGAAGGGCCAAAGGAGCCTGAGGTGCAGGTAGCCCACCCCAGGCAGGCGGTCCAGGGCTTCCAGGAGGGTACCCTTCACCGTGCCCCAACCCAGGACCAGGACTTCGCCATCCCTGTAGAGGGTGTACTGGTCCTCGAGGGGAATCTCGCTGCGGGCGGCTTCCAGCTTGCGCATGCGCTTTTCCATCTGGTATTCCCTGAGGACGACGTCCTCGGTGATGTGGCCCTCGAGGTCGTGCTCGTCCGAGGTCATCCAGTAAAAGCCCCCCGGGGTGCCAAGGGGGATAAAGGGGGAGATGCCGTCCTCCGAGGGAGCGTAGCGCTCATAGGGGCCAAACCCCTCCTTTCTGGGGGCAAGGCGCTTTTCCCCATCCAGGGAAAGCACCCTCAAGGCCTCCTTGGGAAGGCTCTGCGCCATGGAGGCCAGGAACTTGTCCAAAAGATGCACCACCACCGTCTGGTAGCGCCAGGCCCAGGCCAAGGCCTTCTGGGCATCCAGGAAGGCATCCTCTATATCCCCAGAGGCCAGGACGATCCTGGGGTACTCCCCGTGCCCGCCCCGGATGGCGAACATCAAGTCGCCCTGCTCGGTGCGGGTGGGAAGGCCGGTGCTCGGGCCACCCCGCTGGTAGAGGGTCACCACCAAGGGGGCCTCGATCATGCCGGCAAAGCCCATGCCCTCGGCCATGAGGCTGAAGCCTGGCCCGCTGGTGGCGGTGGCGGCCCTGGCCCCGGTGAGGGCCGCTCCCACCGCCATGGTCACCGCGGCGATCTCGTCTTCCGTCTGGACCACGGCCACGTCGGCTCCGGTAAAGGCCGTGTGGGCCTCGAGGTAGGTGGACTCGTCCGTGGCCGGGCTTATGGGGTAGTAGGTCTGGAAGCGAAGCCCGCCAGCCAGCTTGCCCAAGGCCGCCGCCTGGGCCCCGGTGAGGTAGACCCGGCCCGGCTCGTACCCGTTTAGGTGAAGCTGGAAGGAAAGCCTGGGCACCTCCTCCCGGTACACCGCCTCGGCCACCTTCTGGTTCAGCTCCAATACCTTGCCCTTAAACTGCAGGGCCAGGGCTTCCAGCAAGGGCTCCAGGGGGAAGCCCAGGAAGCGGAGGCTTGCAGCCACAGCGATGGTGTTCAGGGTGCGCCGGGCTTGAAGGGAAGGGACACCCAGCTCCACCCCGATCCGGTCCGCCACCTCCTCAAAGGGGTAGGGCAGGGGCTGGACCCCCGACTCCACGTAGGCGGCAAGGAGATCCTTCAAGCTGGGGTCCAGCTTGCCAAAGCGCCCCGAAAGGGCCTCCGCCACCCGGTGGTCCAACATGGGAAGCTTGTGCACTGTAAGCTCCAGAACCCGGGGATCGTAAAGGAGCACCCCTCCAGACCGAATCTCGTCCAGGTGGCGGGCCAGGGTCTCCCCGTCCAGGGCCACCAGCATGTCCACCTTCTCTCGGAAGGCCGCCACGGGTTTTCGCGAGAGGCGCACATCCAAGTAGGAGTGCCGCCCCATGATGTTGGAGTGGTACTCCCGCTTGGTGGCCACCCACCAACCTCCCTTGGCCACCGCCCGGGCGAACAAGGTGGCCGCCGTCTCTATCCCGCCCCCTTGGGGGCCGCCCACGCGCCAGGTGAACTCTTCCATAAGCCCTCCTTTGCTCTTTGATACCCTACTCCTTAAGGGTCCGGCTTGGCTAGGGGCATTTGCCCAAAGGGGGGTTCATTCCTCCTGGTCCGCCTGGTGAAGCCGCTTGCCCCAGAGGCTTTGCGGGCGGTGGTGCTCCAGTACCAAAGCCCGTACCTCGGGGTCCTGAATGCGCTCCGCAGCGTACAGGGGATGGTGGCGGCGCACCTGGAAGGCCCCAAAGATCCCCCTCCGCAAGGGGTAAGGGGACACAGGGAGGGCGTAAAGCCCGGTGAGGATGCGCTCCAGGGGACGGTAGGGCCTCAGGGCCTTTCCCGCATCGTGAAGAAGGGCAGCCCGGATGGCGAAGGCAGGGGCCTCAGGGTAGTGCCTCAGGAGCCGGCGGGCCACCCGCACCGCATGGGCCCGGTCCCTGGGGTCCATGGAAAGGTAAAGGGTGCGCTCCTCCCCCTGCAAAAAGGCCAGGGCAAAGGCATCGTCCGGCTCCTCCCTTCGGGGAAAAAAGGCATGAAAGAGGCGCCTAAGCCTCCTCTGCACCTTTCCGAACCCTCGTCCGAAGCTCTGGTTCCTGCCACCCGCCAAGGGGCTAGATGAACTTCTTCAGCATGGTGGCGATCTCCTCGGGCTTTTTGGGGTCCACCTTGCCCTCGGAAACCTCGGCGGCGCAGATGTTGAGGAACTCCTCCAGGATCAAGGTGGCCGCCGCCTCCATGGCCTTCTTGGTGGCGGTCATCTGGGTGAGCACCTCGTCGCAGGGACGCCCCTCCGCCACCATCTTCTGCAAACCCCTCACCTGGCCTTCGATACGCCGCAGCCGCTTGAGGATGTTCTCCACGATCTCTTGCCCCAGCTCGGTGGTCTTGGTCATGGAGGCATTATATACCAGTACCCCCTATGTCGTCTTCACTCAGCGGTTCCTCGGCCTCGGGAAGCCTAGGCCTGCGCACCCACAGAAGCCGCGCCCCCAAAAGCCGGGTGATCTCCGCCAGGCGCCGGTTGGGATCCTCAGGGGGCCTAATGGGTTCCCCTGCCGGAGCGCCTTGGCCGGAGGGGTCCGCCTGCCCTCGCCAAGGAACCTCTGCGGAAGGTGACCCTTCGGCTGGCTCGGGCCAGGCATCCCACGGCTCCTCCTCCCCTTCAGGAAAACCCCTGGCCTCCTGGACACTCCCTTCGGGTAGGGCCGGGGAAGCAGGCTCGGAGGCCTTGGGCTCTTCCGAACGCCCACGTTTTTCCCCGGACAAAGGAAGGTTCCGGGAAGGGGGCCTAGGGTCTAGGCTTTTTTTTTCCAGGAGAAAGGCCACCTCCTCCACCCCGAAGTGGGCCCGCACCAGGGGGAGAAGGGCGGCTCTTTGCTCCTCAGCCCGCTTGTGGTGGAAGGCCTTGCTCTCGGGGAAGCGAAGCACCAAGCGCCCTTCTTCCAGGTCCGGCCGGGCCTCCCTGAGGAAAGCCCTCAGGGTGGGCTTCAAGGCCTCGAGGAAAGCCCTCCACCTCCTGGCCAGGTCCGCCGCATTAACCGCCCCTCCCGACATCTCCCCGGAAAGGCCTGCCTCCCTGGCGCTTGGCGGCACCAGGGGCTTGGTGGGATGGAACTCGGGCAGGTCTTCCCGGGAAGCCCCTTGCCTACGCACATGGGCTGGCTCTTCGGGCAAAGCCGCCTCGGCCCGCACCCCTTCCCCGGAGGAAGGGCCGGCCGTGGGCTGAACCTCCCCCTTGCCCGGCTGGAACAAGGAGGCCGCCGGGAAAACCCTGGCCGCCTGCAACAGGGCTGCCTCCAGGGCCAGGAGGTCCGAGCGCTTGGCAAGGCGCTCCATGGCCTCGTCCAAGGCGGTGAGGGCCCCAAGCAAGGCTTCAGGAGGAGCCTCGAGGCCCTCCCCCGGCAGGCCGTGGGCGGCGTAGAGGGCTTCCCGGAGCACCTCCATGAGCCCTCCCGCCAGGCTCCTTGGGGCGAAGCCCTTGGCATAAAGCCCCCTGGCCTCCGAGAGCACTTCCTTGAGGTCCCCCCGGGCTAGGCCCCGGGCCAGGCGGGAAAGAGCTTCTCTTGGCGGAAGGCCCAGGGCCTCCTCCACCTGCTTTCGGGTCAAGGGACCCTCCAGGAGAAGCAGGCGGTCCAAAAGGCTTTCCGCATCCCTAAGCGCCCCGTCCGAAATCCTTGCCACCAGGAGAAGGGCATCTTCCTCCGCCTCCCTCCCCATCTCCTTGAGGATGCGCTGGAGCTTAAAGGCGATCTCCTCCTCCGTGAGGCGGCGGAAGCGGTAGTGCTGGGTGCGGGAAAGGATGGTGGGGGGCATCCTCTCGGGCTCGGTGGTGGCGAAGATGAAGAGCACGTGGGGCGGGGGCTCCTCCAGGGTCTTGAGGAGGGCGTTGAAGGCGCTTTTGGAGAGCATGTGGGCCTCGTCCAGGATAAAGACCTTCCTGGGGGCGGAAAGGGGGGCGAGGAGGATCCTCTCCCTAAGCTCCCGCACGTCCTCCACCGAGTTGTTGCTGGCGGCATCGATCTCCACCACATCGGGGTGGGCTCCCTTTTGCACCGCCTGGCAGTGGGCGCAAACCCCGCAAGGGCGCTCCGCCCCCTGGCACCCCACGGCCATGGCCAGAAGCCGGGCAGTGGTGGTCTTCCCCACCCCCCGCGGACCGGAAAAGAGGTAGGCCTGGGCGAGGCGTCCTTCCCGGATGGCCCGCACCAGGGGCTCCTTCACGTGCTCCTGGCCCACCAGCTCCTCAAAGGTGAGGGGGCGGACCCGGCGGTAAAGGGCGCTCACAAGGGCTAGTATAGGGCTTGGTGCGGAGCTTTCTCTCCCTCCACGTGGAGGCCCCCCTGGAAAGGGTGCTGGCCTGGGCTCAGGGCAAGACCCTGGGGGCCGGGATCTACCTGGTTCCGGATCCTCCCTGGGTGAGCCTCTACCATGAGACCCTCGAGGCCCAGGAGGACCCCGAGGCCATACGGGCCTTCCTGGAGGAGCTTTCCCAACTGGGGAAGGCCCTGGCCTTCCTGGTCCTGGCCGAGGAGGAGCTTCTTTTTCTTCTGGCCGAGGGGGGAAAAGTCCAGGCGGAGCTGGCCCAGGGAACGGAGCTAGGGGAAAGGCTTATGGCCCCTTCGGAGCTGAAACCCCTGCTCGAGAAGGCCAGCCGCATGCCCCCCGTAAACGCAGTCCAGGCCCTGGCGGCCCATTTCGGCCTCCACCCCGACCACGCCGCCTTGGGCTTTTTGGACCTCCTGGAGGCCGAGGAGGAAGGGGACCTGCCCGAGGAGGTGATCTACCTTGAGTGAACCCTTGCTGGTGAAGGTGGGGGGAAGCCTAAGGGGTGCCGAAACCCTGCTGGACGAGCTCGCCAGCTACCCCGGCCCCCTGGTTCTGGTGCACGGGGGCGGGCCGGAGATCGGGGCCTGGCTTACCCGCCTGGGTCTGGAAAGCCGCTTTGAGGGAGGCCTGCGGGTAACGCCTCCTGAGCACATGGAGGTGGTGGAGATGAGCCTGTGCCTCACGGGGAAGCGCCTGGCGGAGGGGCTTTCCCGAAGAGGGCGAAGGACCCTTTCCCTTTCCGGTCGGGATGCCCTGTGCCTAAGGGGAAAGGTCCTCCCCCACCTGGGCCGGGTGGGGGAAGTGGTGGGGGTGGAAGTGGGCTTGCTCCTGGACCTCCTGGAAAAGGGCTACACGCCCCTTCTCGCCCCCATCGCCCTGGACGAGGAAGGCCCCTTGAACGTGAACGCCGACACCGCCGCCGGGGCGGTGGCCGGGGCCTTGGGGTGGCCCGCCCTCTTCCTCACGGATGTGCCCGGGGTCTTAAGGAACCCCAAGGATCCCACCACCCGCTTCCCCCACCTCACGCCGAAGGAAGTGGACGACCTGAAGGCCCAGGGGATCCTCCAGGGGGGCATGATCCCCAAGGTGGAAGCTGCCTTAAACGCCCTTAGGGCAGGTGCCCCCTGGGCCGCCATCGCCCAGGGGGAAAGGGGCGTAGTGGCCGGGGTCTTGCAAGGGGAAAGGGGAACCCGGTTCACCCTTTAGCCAGAAGCTCCAAAAAGGCCAGGACGAACCCGGGCAGGTCCTTGGGCCCCTGGGCGGTCACCAGGTTTCCATCCACCACCACCCCAGTTTCCTGGTAAAGCCCTCCGGCGTTCTCCAGGTCGTCCCGGATGGAGGAAAACCCCGTGACCCGCCTACCCCGCACCAGCCCGGCGCTGATGAGAACCCAGCCCGCATGGCAGATGGCCCCGAGGGGCCTTCCCTCTTCCGCCACCCGGCGCACCAGGGCCAGCACCTCAGGGCTTCTTCTCAGGTAATCGGGGGCGAAGCCTCCGGGGATGAGGAGGCCCGCCAGCTCCGGTGCCTCCCGGGCGCTTACCTCCGCCCTCCAGGAAAAACCGGATTTGGCCCTGTACTCCCGGGCCTCAGGACCGATGACCACCGGGGTATACCCGGCCTCCTGCACCCGGTAATAGGGGTACAGGAACTCCCGCTCGTCAAAAAGGTCCGCCAGAAGAATCCCCACTCGCTTCACGCCACACCTCCAGGAACTCCTTAAGGATATTCCCCGTCACCCCCCAGATGTCCACCCCCCGCCAGGGAAAATGCCAGACGGTGCGGCCATGGCGCACCTCGCTCCAGGGATTCACCTGGAGAAGCTCCTTCAACGGGGCCAGGAAGACCTGGGCCACCTCGAGGGGATTGGGCCTTAGGGGAGGAAGGTCCTCCCGGAAGACCACCACCGGCTGGACCAGGAAACCCTGGGGGGAAAGCACCGGGGCAAGGTACCCCAGGGGCTCCACCCCCAAAAGGCCCACCTCCTCCGCAGCCTCCCGCAGGGCTGCCTCCACGGGGGTTTCCCCCGGTTCCACCGCTCCTCCCGGGAAACTGATCTGCCCGGCGTGGGTGGGGAGGTGGGGGCTCCTTAGGGTGAAAAGGAGGCTTTCCCCAAGAAGGGGCACGGCCACCGCCGCCAGGCGGAAGCCCTCGGGAAGGGCTAGTCCTCCTGGCAGGCTCTCTGGAAGCGCCTTCTTAAGGCGGTCTCGGGGTCCAAGCCCCTCTTGGCGAAAAGCCCCACCAGGTTCCAAAGTGCCTCCTCGAGGTTCCCTTTCTCCAGGGCCGCCCTCAGGCCCTCCTCGCTTCCCGGATCCACGCCCTTTCGCTGGAGCTCATAGGCCCGAAGCAGGGTGGGAAGGTGCTTGGGTAGCCCACAGGGCTCCTCCTTTTTCCCCTCCTCCGCCTTCAGCTCCTCCCAGCGGGCCTTCACCTCCTCCGGGGTCTTGGCCGTGCCCTCCCCGAACACATGGGGGTGGCGGCGGATGAGCTTTTCCACGATGCTTCTTTCCACGTCCTCGTAGGAGAACCGCCCCTCCTCCTCGGCGATGACGCTGTGAAAGGCCACCTGCAAAAGCACATCCCCAAGCTCCTCCGCCATCTCCTGGGAATCCCCCTTCAACAGGGCATCCGCCGCCTCGCTGGCCTCCTCCAAAAGGTACGGGATGAGGCTTTCGTGGGTCTGGGCCCGGTCCCAGGGGCAGCCCCCAGGGCCCCTGAGGCGGCGCATCACCTCAAGAAGCCGCTCCATGCCCCCCATTCTCCCTCAGGAGGAAGCCCCCTGCCAGGGAAAGGCCCACCAAGAGCAGGGAAAGGGGGTCCACCGGGGCCCGCTCCAGCACCCACCCCCCGGGCCCCGGGGCGGGTAGACCCGTGGTGCGGGTGAGGAGGAAAAGCCCCCCCATCACCCCCACCAGGTACCGCCCCAGGCGCCGCCAGCCCGGGCCTACGGGCACCTCTAGAAGGGGCAGGAGGAGCAAGGAGAGGCCGTAGCCCAGCTCGAGGGCCAACAGGACCATGAAGAGAAGGGCGTACCAGAACCCCGGGGTCTGGAAGGCCAAGGCGGGGTTTTGCACCAGGAAGAGCTCCCCGCATAGCCCCCCGCCCAAGGGGGTCTTCCCGAAGCCAAGAAGCTGAAGGAAAAAGGGAAGGATGAGCAAAAAGGCCGCCAGACGGAGGCGCATGCCCTATGCTACCGGTCCCGACGGGCAAAGACCAGGGCGCCCAGCAGGGCCAGGGCAAGCCCCGAGAAGGCCAGGTAAAGGAAGCCCAGCCAAGGCCCCACCTCCCCAAGCCGCTCCGCCACCAGGTACCCCATGGGCCCGGTGAGCACCGGGGCCTTCAAGCTGGCCAGAAGCCCCACCCGGTGGATCTCCTGGGGGTTGAGAAGCAGGGCCAGGGTGAGGAGGCCCTCCAGGGGATAGTCCTTAAGGCGCACCGCCAGGGCCACCACCAGGGGTCCATAAAGGATGTTCAAGAGGCCGAAAAGGCCAAACCCCAGGCCCAGGGCCCGCTTTTCCTCCAGGGTCAAGGCGGAAAGCAGGGCGGCAAGGCCCACCCAGAAGGCCAGGAGGCCAAGGCCGGAAAGCAAAAGCCATAAGGCGGCCTTTCCGGAAAGCCCCAAGAACCCCGCCCCCAGGAGAAGGCCGGGCATGAGGGGAAGCCCTAGCCCCAGGAAGATCCCCAGGACCCCCTGGCCGAAGCCCCGGAAGGCCCCCACGGGAAGCCCGAGGAGGAAGGCCCACTCCTCCCTCGAGGCCAAAAGGGGCACCGCCAGGGCCAGGACCAAGGGGGGAAGGAGAAGGAGAAGCCCCGAGTAAAGCCCCACCAGCCCCACCCCCTCTCCCCGGCCCAGGAAGCCCAGGGCCAGAAGGAAGGGAAGGAGGAACAGGCCGAAGGTCCAGGGGTTGCGGGTGATCTCCCTGAAGAAAAGGGGGCTCATGGGGCCTTGGAAGGGGAAAAGATGTCGGCGGGCACCCAGGGGCGCTTCTCCCCCTCCTTAAGCGCCTGGGCCCAGGTGAGGATCCGTCCACCTCCCCGCCCGGGCCGCTCCTTAAGGTGCCCCTCCAAAGCCTCCCGGCTGGCGAAGGCCAGAAGCCCCGAGCCCATGGGGGTGCGGATCCTGGGATGGTGGTAGAGCACCACCCCTTCCGCTGGGATCCACCTGGGGGCCGTGCGGGTGCTGGCCGCAAAATCCGCCAGGTACACCTCCTTAGGGATAAGGCCAGGCCCGCCCCAGCCGTTAAGCTGATCCAGAAGGCAGGCCGGGTCATCGTAGAAGAAGGCCTTCCCCTGGGGGTTCACCGCCTGGGCCGCATGCCGGGCATCCAGGATGGTCATGAAGCAGTAGGAACAGGCCTCCACCCCTACCCTCAGGGCCCGGGGAGCCGCCAGGGCCTGGAGAAGGAAGGGCAGGGAAAGGATAAAGGTCCGCCGGTGCATAGGTCCTTAGGCTAGGGTACACCCTCGAGGAACCCCCCAAGCCCCCATCAGGCTAATGGCCATGGCTCCCCTCGCCCTCTCCACCCAAAAGCCCTGCATGCTGGGCCAGAAGGGCCACCAGGTTCATCTCCGGCAAGGGAGCCAGGTCCCAAAGGGTCTGGAAGCTGTAGAAGCGCTGGCGACCGTGCTGGGCCCGGTTCCTCTCGGCGAACTCCTGGGCTGCCCTGGCGCTGGCGAAGGCCAGGAGCCTGGCGTTCATGACCACCATCATCCTCTCCCCCCAGTAGTAGGTGGCCTGGCGGGCGGGGATGAGGCGCACCGACTCCTGGGGCCTCCCCGGGTCGTAGGCCCCCCGGTCGGTGACGTAGAAAGTAGCCCCCTCCCCATCCTTAAGCCCGTGCACCCAGGCGTAGTTCACCATGCAGGCGATACTTTCAAAGTGCAGGGCCTCCACCGCTTGCTTGGGATTATGGGGGGCAGGCGTAGGCCTGCCAAAGGCGATCTGGCTATAGGTCTGCTCAAAGAAGCCCTTGGAGAAGGTGCGGCCCCGCCACTGCCCTTCCGGGGTCTTGATGGGCATGCCGCAGAAGGCACAGGCCCCCTCGTCCCAGGGAATGGGCTTAGGGGAAACCCGTATCCCCAAAGCACGAGCCGGGGCCTCCATGCCGTGCCCCATGGGCTGGGCAAGGGCCGGCCCCGCCACCACCAGTCCACCCAAAGCCTTCAGCACCTCACGCCGGTTCCTCATAGAGCACCTCCATCAGCCAGGAAAGACGCTCCCCCATTGAGCCGAGAATCCCTCTTGGGGAGCCATCCTCCAGGATGCTTCCCCCCTTCAAGAGCAGAAGCCGGTCTGCCCGCTGGGCTTCCTCCACGTGGTGGAGGGCCACCAGGACCACGCCCTCCTTCTTCCCCTCCACCCAGGCCCAAAACCGCTCCCGCCCCCTGGGGTCCAAGGCGGCGGTGGGCTCATCCAGAAGCCAGACGGGAGGGTCGCCCATGAGGCTTGCCGCCAGGGCCAGGCGCTGGCGCTGCCCCCCGGAAAGCTCTCCCACCCGTTTTCCCAGGAGCCCCTCCAGCCCCATACGCTCCAGGGCTTCCTCGAGGGCCTCCTGGCCCAGCCCCTTCACCCGCCTCGCTCCCTCCAGGACCTCGAGGGCCCTGAGATGGGGGAATAGCCTGGGGGTCTGGGGCAGGTAGGCCCTTAGGGGAAGGGCCCTGGGATCCCGGGGGGCATGGGAGAAAAGCGCCGCCTTGCCTCCATCCGGCTTGATCCGCCCCGCCAAAAGGGCCAAAAGGGTGCTCTTCCCCGCCCCGTTGGGGCCCAAAAGCCCCACCACACCCCCGGCCACCTGCAGGGTGACTCCCTTAAGCCTTCCCTTCTTGCTCAGGTTCTCCGCCACCACCACAGAACACCTCCAAGAAGGCCCAGGATGATCCAGTGGCCCCGGAAAGCCACCGCCTTGGGCAAGGAAGCCGCCCGGGCATCGGCCAAGGCCACGAGCCTCAGCCCCGGCACCTGGGCCTCCGCCGCCTCCCAAAGGACAATCCCCGGGGAGAGGGCGAAAAGGGAAAGCTCCGGCTGCCGGGCCAGGAGGAGGGCGAAGCTCCCGGTGGGCAGGTGGGGAACAGGAAGACCAGAAGCCCGGTCGTACAGGTTCCCCACCACCCGGGCCTTGGCCTCAGGATCGTCCACCGCAAGGTCGTAGAGGTTCCCCTGGAAGGCGTTTTTCTCTACCCAAGCCGAGTTTCCTCCCCGCTCCCGGGTGATGCGCAAGGCAGTGCCGTTTTCCCGGAAGCCGTTGCCCCCCACCCTCACCCCCTGGGCGTCCATGAGGACCAGGCCCAGGGTGTTTTCCGCAAAGAGGTTTTCCCGAACCTCCGTTTCCCGCTCGTCCTGGACCAGAAGCCCGTAGCCCACCGGGCTTTTGTGCCCATAAAGCCGGTTTCCCCGCACCAGGTTCTGCGCCCCATGCATCACCGCATTGCCCACGCCGTTATCCCGGGACAGGTTGCCCTCTATGCCCACCTGCCAGGAGAACATCACGTGGAAACCATAGCGGCCGTTTCTCTCCAGAAGATTGCCCCTAATCCCCATCCCCGGGCTGTACTCCACGTAGATCCCATCCATGAAGCCCTGGAGATGGCTTCCCTCCACCCGGGCCCTGGGGCTGGAGTAGACCAAAACCCCCGGGGAACCCTCGAGGCCCCGGGCCTTAAGCCCCCGGATGGTGGCCCCCGGGGAATCCTCCACCCGCACCGCAGCGGGGGCTTCCTCCACCCTCACATCCTCCAGCAGGCATCCCTCGCACCCCGAGAGGTAAATGGCGGCGTCCGGCTCAAAGAAATCCCCCTCGGGCCCCGCCCCCACCACCCTTAGCCCCCGCACCTTGATCCCCGGGGCGAGGAGGCTCAGGGTGTGCCCCTTGTTCCCTCGCAGGACTGCCCCTTGCCCCTCCACCACCAGGTTCGGGGTGGAAAGCACCAATGGACCCCTTACCTCCCCTTCCAGGCGAAGCACCGGAGCCGCCAGTCCCGGAAGGGCCAGAAAGCCCAGGATAAGAACGGGCCGCATCGCCCCTAGGGTAGAAGGGAAGGGCGGGACATCCGTACTCCTCACCCCTGGGGAGTACATATGTCCTTCCCCTCCTGGTAGCCTGGAGGGGTGAGGTGGCTTTTCCTGTTGCTGGGTAGCGTGGCCTTGGCCCAGGCTGTGGCCACCCCGGGCTGGGTCCGCCTGGTACCCCCGGTGGTGAAGGACACCGCCGCCTACCTGACCCTGGAAAACCGGGGCAAGACCCCCTTGCGCCTGGTGGGAGCCGAAACGGAGGTGGCCGAGCGGGTTTCCTTCCATCAGGACCACCGGGAACACCGGGGAGGCCAGGTGGTCCTGGGCATGCGCCCCCTTCCCTACCTGGACATTCCCCCGGGAGGCCGGGTGGAGTTCCGCCCGGGGAAATACCACCTTATGCTGGAAGGGCTTAAGCGCCCCCTTAAGGCGGGGGAAAAGGTGGTCCTGGTTCTGAAGTTCCAAGACGGTAGCAGGCTTAAGGTAATCCTCCCCGTGGAGATGCGATGAAAAGAAGTTTTCTCTTACCCATCCTGTTAGTCCTCGCTCTGGTAGGGGTGGCGTTCCTCCTCCTGCCCAAGGGCACCCATAGCTTCTACGGCACCCGGCTTCTGAACCCCAAGCCCGTGGATTTCACCCTCGAGGGGCCCCAGGGCCCGGTACAGCTTTCCCAGCTTAAGGACAAGCTGGTCCTCATCTTCTTCGGCTTCGTCCACTGCCCCGACGTATGCCCCACCACCATGCTGGCCCTGAAGCGGGCCTACGAGAAGCTCTCCCCCAAGGAGCAGGAAAGGGTGCAGGTAATCTTCATCAGCGTGGACCCCGAGCGGGATACCCCACAGATCTCCGACCAGTACGCCAAGGGCTTCCACCCCAGCTTCCTGGGCCTCACGGGAAGCCCGGAAACCATCCAGGAGGTGGCCCGGACCTTCGGGGTTTACTACCAGAAGACCCAGTACCGGGGCCCGGGGGAGTACCTGGTGGACCACACCGCCACCACCTTCGTGGTGAAGGAGGGCAACCTGGTCCTCCTCTTCAGCCCGGACAAGGTGGAGGAAACGGAGAAAGTGGTGGGGGACCTCCGGGCCTTGTTGTAAACTATTTGCTATGGATTTCCTTAAGGATTTGTTGCAACAGATTTCCGAGAAAACCCGTTCCGTCACCGCCGAGGTGGAAAAGCGCCTTCAGGAGCTGAAGGAGAAGCTGGACCAGGACAAGGACGGCAAGCCCGACCTGGTGGAAAAGGCTCTCCAGGAGGCCAAGAAGGCCCTCGAGGAGGCCAAGGCCCGCCTGGCGGAGCTGGACCAGGACAAGGACGGCGTCCCCGACAAGCTGAAAGAGCTTTCGGAAAAAGCGGCCCAGGCTGCCGAAGCCGCCAAGGCCAAGGCGGAGGAAGCCGCCCGCCTTCTCAAGGAACGCCTGGGCAAGAGGGATTCCCAAGCCTAAGGAAGGAATCAGCCCAGGGCCACATCCAGGGCCATCATAAGGGCAAAGCCGGTCATCACCCCGAAGGTGGAGATATCCCCGTTGCCCTCCGCCTGGCTTTCCGGGATGACCTCCTCCACGATCACGAAGACCATGGCCCCTGCCGCCAAGGCCATGAGGTAGGGCAACAGGTAGAGCATCTGCGTGACCAGAAGGGCTCCCAAAAGGGCTCCTAAGGGCTCCACGATGGCGGAGAGCTGCCCGTAAAACCAGGCCTTACCCGCCCCAATTCCCGCCCGCCTTAGGGGCCAGGCCACCGCCAGACCCTCGGGCATGTTTTGCAGGCCGATGCCCACCGCCAGGGCGATGGCCCCGCCCAGGGTGGCCGTCCCCGTGGGGTCTAGACCTGCGGCTCCAAAGGCTACCCCCACCGCCAGGCCCTCGGGGAAGTTGTGGAGGGTGATGGCCAGGATCAGCAAGGTGGTGCGCCGCCACAGGGTTCGGATCCCTTCCTCCTGGGCACCTGGAACCAGGTGAACATGGGGGAGAAACCGGTCCATCAGACGCAAAAGGGCTCCTCCCAGGAGAAAGCCCACCACGGCGGGCACCCAGGGAACCATGCCCTGGGATGCGGCCATCTCCATGCCGGGAAGGAGGAGGGAGAAGACGCTGGCCGCCAGCATGACCCCTGCGGCAAAGCCCAGCATCCCATCCAGGAGCTTGCGGCTGGGCTCTTGCGCCAGGAACACGCTGGCCGCCCCCACCGCGGTAAGCCCCCAGGTGAAGAGCCCTCCCAAGAGGGCGTAGAGGAAGACCGGGGTTTCCATGCCCCCCAGTTTAGGCATACCTAAACCCGAAGGCAAGCCCGGGTTGGAGTATCCTGAGGTAAGGTATGCTGGATAAGCTTGCGCGCCTAGAAGAGGAGTACCGGGAGCTGGAAGCGCTCCTTGCCGACCCCGAGGTCCTCAAGGACCAGAAGCGCTACCAGGCCCTTTCCCGGCGTTATGCGGAGATGGGGGAGGTGATCGCCCTCATCCGGGAGTACCGGAAGGTCCTCGAGGACCTGGAAGGTGTGGAGGGCCTCCTGGAAGACCCCGAGCTCAAGGAAGTGGCCAGGGCGGAAAAGGAAGCCCTCCTTTCCCGGAGGGCGGAGCTGGAAAAGGCCTTGGAACGCCACCTCCTGCCCAAGGATCCCATGGACGAGAGGGACGCCATCGTGGAAATCCGCGCCGGCACCGGGGGCGAGGAGGCCGCCCTTTTCGCCCGGGACCTCCTGGAGATGTACCTGCGCTTCGCCGAGGAGATGGGGTTTGAGACCGAGATCCTGGACTCCCACCCCACGGACCTGGGAGGCTTCTCCAAGGTGGTCTTCGAGGTGCGGGGGCCCGGGGCCTACGGCACCTTCAAGTACGAAAGCGGGGTCCACCGGGTGCAGCGGGTACCGGCCACGGAAACCCAGGGGCGGATCCACACCTCCACGGCCACGGTGGCGGTGCTGCCCAAGGCGGAGGAGTCCGACTTCCAGCTCAACATGGACGAGATCCGCATCGACGTGATGCGGGCCTCGGGGCCTGGGGGCCAGGGGGTGAACACCACCGACAGCGCGGTGCGGGTGGTGCACCTGCCTACGGGCATCATGGTCACCTGCCAGGACTCCCGCAGCCAGATCAAGAACCGGGAAAAGGCCCTGATGATCCTGAGAAGCCGCCTCCTGGAGATGAAGCGGGCGGAGGAGGCGGAGAAGCTCCGAAAGACCCGCCTGGCCCAGATCGGCACCGGGGAGCGTTCGGAGAAGATCCGCACCTACAACTTCCCCCAGTCCCGGGTCACGGACCACCGCATCGGCTTCACCACCCATGACCTCGAGGGCATCCTCTCGGGGCACCTCCAGCCCCTCTTGGAAGCCCTCAAACGGGCCGACCAGGAACGGCAGCTGGAGGCCTTGACGGAAGCGTGATGCGCCGCGAGATCCTGGTGGTGGCGGCCATCCTGTTGGACCGCCAGGGCCGGGTCCTCCTGGTGGGGAACGACTGGGGCAGGCGGGGCATGGTGCGCTACACCCTTCCTGGGGGCACCGTGGAACCCGGGGAAACCGTTCTGGAAGCCCTGGTGCGGGAGGTGCGGGAGGAAACCGGCCTGAAGGTGAAGGCCATTGAGCACCTGGCCTACGCCATCCAGGTGGAGGACCGCCGCAAGAACGAGCGTACCCTGGCCATGGCCTTCAGGGCCAGTTACGAGGGGCTTTTGAACCCCAGGGACCCCGACGGCCACATCGTGGAAGCCCGCTTCTTCACCCCGGAGGAGGTGGCGGTCAAGCTTTCCGGCCACCGCCCCCTCCTGGAACCCCTGCTGGACTACCTTGGGGGGGAACGGGGCCGTTTTTACGCCTACACCGGCTGGAGCCAGCCGGGAACACGGGTCTAACGCCACCCCACCCTGGCCTCGCTGGGGCGGGGACCCAAGGGAATACCTCACCCAGGCCATCTGGGCCACGATGGAGCGGGAAAGAGCATAACCCCAGGATTAAGGGCCCAGTTTCCGCTTCAGGTAGGCGGTGAGCTCCTCTATGGCCTTCCTCAAGGCCCGCTGCTCCTCCGCCAGGGCCTCGAGGGGGTCCTTGGCTCCCTCCGGCGCGGAAAGGGTCTTGAAGAGGAGGGTGGGGTTGCCGCACCGGGGGCAGACGAGGCCCGCGGGGCGGACCGAGGGAGCGTAGAAGATCCGGGTGTGGCACCGGGGGCACAGGAGGTACTTGACCCCCGAGGCCTCCCCCTTGCGCACCGCCTCCTCCAGCTCCAGGGCCTCCTCCCGGGGAAAGCCCAAGAAGAAATCCTCACCCACTTGAACGGAGGCTGGGTCCTCCCGGGTGGGTTTCAGCTCCCCCTGCCCCCCCTCGGGGGTTTCCCAGGTAAACCCGTTCCAGCGGAAGTGGCGAAGGTGCTTTCTCCCTTCCAGATCCTCAATCTCCACGATGAGCTGAAGGACGGGATCCTTGGGATAGTAGTACAGGCGCACCGCCTGCACCCCGGAAAGGCCCTTGCTGCGGGGCAGGGTGTAGGCCAAAGGACCCTCCCCCTTGGCGGGGTACCCCACCAAGCGCTCCAGGTCGTAGAGGGTGAGGCCGGGGCGCTCCATATCCCCGAAGAGGAGGCTTTCCACGTAGCGGAAGGCAGCCGCCAGATCGGAGCCTTGCCCCTGACCGAAGCCGGGGTTCATAAGACCAGTCTATCCAAAAAAGGAGCGCAGGGAAACCCGGCCCCCACGGGACTGGTTCCTTACGCTTTCCTTCAAGGGCCCTCCATAATGGAGGCATGGCGTTGCTCTTCACCCCCCTGGAACTCGGCGGCCTCCGGCTGAAAAACCGCCTGGCCATGTCCCCCATGTGCCAGTACTCCGCCACCTTGGAGGGAGAGGTAACCGACTGGCACCTCCTCCACTACCCCACGCGGGCCCTTGGGGGCGTGGGGCTCATCCTGGTGGAGGCCACCGCCGTGGAACCTTTGGGCCGTATCAGCCCTTATGACCTGGGCATCTGGTCGGAGGACCACCTTCCGGGCCTGAAGGAGCTCGCCCGGAGGATCCGGGAAGCAGGAGCGGTGCCGGGGATCCAGCTGGCCCACGCCGGGCGAAAGGCGGGGACCGCCAGGCCCTGGGAAGGGGGAAAGCCCCTGGGCTGGCGGGTGGTGGGGCCAAGCCCCATTCCCTTTGACGAGGGCTACCCGGTACCCGAACCCCTGGACGAAGCAGGGATGGAGCGCATCCTCCAGGCCTTCGTGGAAGGAGCCAGACGAGCCCTTAGGGCAGGTTTTCAGGTGATCGAGCTCCACATGGCCCATGGCTACCTCCTTTCCTCCTTCCTCTCCCCTCTCTCCAACCAGCGCACCGACGCCTACGGGGGAAGCCTGGAAAACCGCATGCGCTTTCCCCTCCAGGTGGCCCAGGCAGTGCGGGAGGTGGTGCCCAGGGAGCTTCCCCTTTTCGTGCGGGTCTCCGCCACGGACTGGGGGGAAGGAGGATGGAGCCTCGAGGACACCCTGGCCTTCGCCCGGAGGCTTAAGGAGCTGGGGGTGGACCTTTTGGACTGCTCCTCGGGCGGGGTGGTGCCCAGGGTGCGGATTCCCTTGGCCCCGGGCTTTCAGGTGCCCTTCGCCGACGCCGTGCGCAAGAGGGTGGGCCTGCGAACGGGAGCCGTGGGCCTCATCACCACCCCCGAGCAGGCGGAAACCCTCCTACAGGCGGGAAGCGCCGATCTGGTGCTTCTGGGCCGGGTTCTCCTCAGGGACCCCTACTTCCCCTTAAAGGCCGCCAAGGCCTTGGGCGTGGCCCCGGAGGTACCCCCCCAGTACCAAAGGGGGTTTTAGCACCACCCCAACCTGGCCCTGCCAGGTTGGGGATTCCGGCCAGTCCCTAACGCGGCAGCTCAAACCGCTAAGGGGCACGGTGGGCTAGGGGAAAAGAGCGGGGTGGTGAAGGAGCCAGCGCACCTCCCGCCTCAGGGTTTCAGCAAAGCGGGGGCTTCTTTCAGGCAGGGCCTGCCACTCGGCCAGGGTATAGACCAAGGCCTCCGCAGGCACGGGAAGCTCCTCCAGGGGCAGGGTTAGGGCCCGTTGCCAGGAAGGAAGGGAAGAGGACTCCACCACCAAAAGGAGATCCAGGTCGCTTCCCACCCCGTAGTCGCCCCGAGCGTAGGAACCGAAGTAGCCCAGGGCCAGGAGGCCGGGGATGGGGTGGCGGACCATCCAGGCCTGAAGGGCACCTTCCACTTCCTCCCGGCTAGGCCATCTGAGCACGGCAGAACTCAAGGATTTCACGGGCATAGCGCACCGCCTCCTGGCTTTGCAAGGGGCCATAGTGCTCCGCAGAAGGCCCCTCGGGAAAAGCATCGGGGTATCGGGTGGGTATGTAGAGCCCATCCAGGTAGCGGGCTTTTTCCACCAGGTCTTGAGGAACCTCCAAGGGTAACTCCTTGAGAAGCCGGGCCACCACATGCCCCCAAGCCTCCTGGTCCAGGTGGAGGTGGAGGGCTTTTACCGCCTTCTCTGCGGCCTGCTGGGCGGCAAAACAGGCCCACTCGTGCCGGCCTGCCTTCCGGGCGATCTCAGCCATCTCCAGGTCCCTTTCCGCCTGGAGAAGCCAGTCCTTAGCCCGATTCACCCCTCCAGTTTACCGTAGACTGTTCCCCATGAAGGCCGTACGGGTGCATCAGACAGGCGGGCCCGAGGTCCTGGCCCTCGAGGACCTCCCCATCCCCGAGCCAGGGCCAGGGGAGGTTTTGGTGAAGCTGTTGGCCATCGGGGTCAACTACATCGACACCTACAAGCGCAAGGGCCTTTACCCCATGCCCCTTCCCTTCACCTTAGGGGAGGAAGGAGCTGGGGTGGTGGAGAAGGTGGGGGAAGGCGTGGTGGGGGTACGCCCTGGGGACCGGGTGGCCTTCGCCAACGTTCAGGGCGCCTACGCCCAGTACCAGGTGGTGCCGGCGGAGAGGCTGGTACCCGTGCCCCAAGGGCTGGATCCCAAGCTGGCGGCAGCGAGCCTCCTGCAGGGCATGACCGTCCACTACCTTCTGAAAAACACCTACCCCGTCCGCCCTGGGGATCAGGTCCTGGTCCATGCGGGGGCCGGAGGGGTGGGGCTCCTCCTCATCCAGTGGGCCAAGCGGCTGGGGGCCACGGTCTACGCCACCGCCAGCACCGAGGAGAAGCGGGCCCTTTGCCTCGAGGCGGGGGCGGACTACGCCCTGCCCTACGAGGGCTTCGCCCAGGCGGTGAAGGCCCTCTCCGGAGGGGGGGTGGACGTGGTCTATGACGGGGTGGGGCAGAGCACCTTTGAAGGGAGCCTCGAGGCCTTAAGGCCCAGGGGCTATCTGGTCCTCTTCGGCCAGTCCTCGGGGCCCGTGCCCCCATTTGACCCCCAGGTCCTGAACCGGAAAGGAAGCCTCTTCCTTACCCGCCCCACCCTGCACCATTACACCGCCACCCGCAAAGAACTCCTCTTTCGGGCGGGGGAGGTCTTTGAGGCCATCCGGGAAGGGTGGCTACGGGTGCGCATCGGGGCGGAGTTCCCCCTGGAAAAGGCCAGGGAGGCCCACGAGGCCCTAGAGGGGCGGAAGACCACGGGCAAGGTCCTCCTCATCCCCTAGGTACCGGACCTGCCAGGACCTGAGCCCCTTTTCCGGAAGGTAGGCTCCCCGCACGGTGCAGGCCAAGGCGGATAGGGCGATGGCGCCCTCCAGGATCTCCTTTAGGTCCGGCAAAGACAGGAGGGGAAGATTCCCTTTGCCGTAGCCCTTTCGGAGAAGAAGGGCCAGGAGCCCGGCGGTGAAGGCATCTCCTGCCCCCACGGTATCCTTCACCCTCACCGCCTTTCCGGGAAGGCGCACCGCCTCTTTCCCCAGGAAAGCCACCGCCCCTTCCCGGCCCAGGGTGAGGACCTTTAGGGGTACACCTAGAGCCTTCACCGCCCTCACGGGGTCTTCGGGGAAAAGAAGTTTGGCGTCTTCCAGGGAAAGCTTCAACAGGTCTATCCGGTCCAGATAGGCTCTTATCCGCTTCTTTTCCTTGGGGGCGGGGGAACGCCGGAGGTTGGGGTCGTAGGATACAAAGGCTCCCTCCTCCTCCGCTTCCTGCAAAAGGAGGCCTAAGCCTTCCTCCACACGATCCTCGAGGGCCAGGAGAGAGCCGAAGTGGAACACCCTGGCTCCCCGGAGGCCTTCAGGCCCTGGGCGGTAAGGCAGATGAAAGGGACGGTGGAAGCTATACTCCCCATTTCCCTCCGCATCCAGGCGCACCAGGGCCAGGGGCATGGGGGCGGGATGGCGGAAAAGCCTGAGCTCGAGGCCTCGCTTTCTCATCTCCTCCTCGCTCCAGGCGGAAACCCAGTCCTCCCCCACCTCAGAAAGGAAGCGCACGGGAAACCCCAACCGGACCAGGGTGGTGGCGGTGTTCAGCACCGAGCCTCCAAGGACCCCCCTAAAGCGCAAGGGGTCCTGGTTTTCCTCAATGAGGTCCACCAGGACCTCCCCCAAAAGGGCCAGCATGGCTCCATTATGCCTGTCACCTCCTTTACATTATCCGGGGGTCTGGGTGGTATAATCCTCCAGAACCTGGGCAGCGGTGCGTGGCCTTCTTCGCAACAGGTGTCTTCCCTTTGGCCCAGAAGGAGGTAAAGGATGCTCGGTGGATATGCCCATAGGATTGCCCGTATCAACCTCTCTACAGGCCAGGTGGAGTACTTCGCCCCCGATCCCAAGGACCTGGAGATGTATGTGGGCGGGAGGGGTCTAGGGGTCAAGTACGTGTTTGAAAACGGGCCCAAAGTGGACCCCTTTAGCCCCGACAACCTCCTTTGCATCATGAACGGCCCCCTTTCCGGCACCCGGGCTAAGATGTCGGGGCGCCTGGCGGTGGTCACCAAGAGCCCCCTCACGGGCACGGTAACGGATAGCCACATGGGGGGCTGGACGGCAGCCAAGCTAAAGTGGGCGGGGTTCGACGGGCTCCTCATCAAAGGGGCCTCGGAAAAGCCCGTTTACCTCCTGGTAAAGGACGGGGAAGTCACCCTCCACGATGCCTCCGACCTCTGGGGTAAGACCACCCATGAGACCCACCGCATCCTTAGGGAGCGGCACGGGGAGGATGCCGACGTGATGGCCATCGGCCCCGCCGGGGAGAACCTGGTGCGGTTCGCCAACTGGATCAACAACGACGAGCGCGCTGCGGGCCGGGGGGGTACCGGGGCGGTGGCGGGGAGCAAGAAGCTCAAGGCCATCGTGGTGGTGGGCAAGCAGGAGAACATGCCCCAGCCCAAGGACCCCCAGCTCTGGCGGGAGGCCGACCGCCAGGCCTCGGCCACCATCAACGACCCCAAGAACGTCACCGCCCCCAAAAAGGGAGGGCTTTCCCTTTACGGCACCAACGTGCTCATGAACATCACCAACGTAATGGGGGCCCTGCCCACCTTCAACGCCCAGCACACCTGCATTGAAGGAGTAGAGACCATCTCCGGGGAGTACATCCGCGAGCACCGCCTCATCAAGGACAACACCTGCCACGCCTGCCCCGTGGCCTGCAAGAAGATGGTGGAGGTCCACATCAACGGCAAGGCCATCCGCTTTGAGTCCTACGAGTACGAGTCCGCCTGGGCCCTAGGGGCCCACTCCGGCCACACCGACACCGATTGGACCGGGTACGCCATCTACCTCTGTAACGCCTACGGCATGGATACCATTGAGACCGGAAACGCCATCGCCGTCCTCATGGAGGCCACGGAGAAGGGCTACTACCAGGGCCCTGATGGGATCCGCTTTGGGGACAAGGAGGGCGAGGCCCGCATCATCGAGGCCATCGCCTACCGCCGGGGCGTGGGGGACAGCCTGGCGGAGGGCCCGGCCCGCTTTGCCAAGGCCATCGGTCACCCCGAGATTGCCCTCGAGGTCAAGGGGCAGTCCATCCCCGCCTACGACCCCCGGGGCCTCAAGGGCATGGGCATCGCCTACGCCACCTCCAACCGTGGGGCCTGCCACCTCAGGGCCTACACCCCCGCCTCGGAGATCCTTGGGGTGCCCTACAAGACCGACCCCCTGGCCTGGGAGGGGAAGGGCAAGCTCACCAAGCTCTTCCAGGACCTCTCCGCCTTCACCGACTCCTTGGACCTTTGCAAGTTCAGCCAGTTCGCCGAGGGTCCCGAGGAGTACGCCAAGCAGCTTGCCGCCTACTGGGGCCGGCCCGTGACCCCCGAGGAGATCCTCCTCATCGGGGAGCGCATCTACAACCTGGAGCGCTACTACAACAACCTGGCAGGCTGGGCGGAAGGCTCCGACTACCTGCCCGAGCGCTTCCTCAAGGAACCCTCCGACTGCGCAGGCTCCAAGGGCCAGCTCACGGAGCTGGACCTGATGTTGCAGGAATACTACCAGGAGCGGGGTTGGGAGAAAGGCGTGGTGCCCCCGGCCAAGCTCCAGGCCTTGGGCATCCTCTCCGCCGCCGCCGACTAGGCCCTTTAATGGCACCCATAACCCTGGCCTTTTAGGCCAGGGTTTCCTTTAGACTGAGGCTATGCCCAAGGTGAACCTGTACGCCACCTTCCGCGACCTCACGGGTCAAAGCCAGGTCCGGGTGGAAGGCAAGACGGTGGGGGAGGTTTTGGAGGCGCTGGTCCGGGCCTATCCCACCCTAAAGGAGGAGCTCTTTGAAGGCGAAAGCCTCGCCGAACGGGTTTCCCTTTTCCTGGAGGGGCGGGATGTGCGCTACCTGGAAGGGCTCGCCACCCCCTTGACGGAGGAGGCCACCTTGGACCTCTTCCCGCCCGTAGCGGGCGGGGGAAGGGTGGAGCGCTTCGGAGCCCTGCCCTCCTGGCTTTTGGAAAGATACCTCCTGGAGTGGGGCGGAAAGAAGCTAGAAGAAGGGGTTTATGCCCTCCGTGGGGCCACCGTGCGCTTCCGGGAGGAGGCCCCCCTCCGGGTAGGAAGCCTTTCCATAAGCCAGCTCCAGGTGGAGGTGGAGGGCGAGGAGGCCGAGGCCTGGTTCCAAAGGATCCAGCTGGCCGCAGCCCGGGGCGGAGGTTAAGGAAGCAACCGCCCCTCCAAAAAAGCCTGGCTCCTCGAGTCCCTTGGGCTTTGGAAAAACCGGTCCGCAGGGGCTTCCTCCACCACCTGGCCCTGGAAGAGGAAGACCACCCTATGGGCCAGCCTGCGCACCTGGAAGAGATCATGGGTGGCCAGGACCACCCCCCGGCCTCCCTCCGCCGCCTCCTTTAGCATGGCCTCCACCTTCAGGGTGTTGGCGGGGTCCAAGCTGGCGGTGGGCTCGTCCAATAGCAGGGCTGCAGGCTCCACCAGAAGCGTCCGGGCCAAAGCCAGGCGCACCACCTCCCCCCCGGAGAGGAGATGGGCGGGCTGACGAGCCTTGCCCTCCAAACCCACCTCTTCCAGGAGCCTAAAGGCCCGGGCCAGGGCCTGGTGCCGGGGCACCCCCCGGAGCAACAGGCCAAAGGCAGCGTTTTCCAGGACGCTCCGCCGAAGAAGGGGTGGGGTCTGGGGCAGGTAGGCGCGGAATCCTCCTTCCACCTGGCCTTCTTCCGGGGAAAGGAGGCCCGCAAGAAGGCGCAAGAGGGTGGTCTTGCCGCTTCCCGAAGGCCCCAGCACCGCCAGGATCTCCCCGGCATAAACCTCGAGGTGGGGAACCTCGAGGCGAAAATCCCCGTAGCGGTGCACCAACCCCTGGGCCTGCAAAACCGGACTCATTCCCGCTCCAGGATAACCAGCAGGGCGGTGACCAAGAGGGCCACCCCCAGGAGAATAAATCCTAAGGCCAAGGCGCTTTCCAGCTCCCCCTTTCGGGTTTCCACCACGATGGCCGTGGTGAGGACCCGGGTGTGGTGGCGGATATCCCCGCCCACCAGGGTGGCCGCCCCCACCTCGCTGATGGCCCCGCCGAAGCCGGCGGCCAAGGCAGCGGCCAGGGTGCGGCGGCTTTCCCAGAACAGGGTGGGAAGCACCTGGCCCTCCTTGCCCCCCAGGCTCCGCACCAAAAGCCGCACCTCCTCCACCCTACCCCTGGCCCCCGAAAGCACGAAGGCGGCGATGAGGGGAAGGGCCAAGACCGCCTCCGCCAGCACCATGGCGTAGGGTGTATAAAGGAGGCCCAAGGATCCCAAAGGCCCCGAGCGGGAAAGGAGGAGGTAGAAGAAAAGCCCCACCACCACGGAGGGGAGGGCGAGGCCGGCATAGAGGAGAATCCGCCCGAAAATCCCCCCACCCCCCTTAAGGGCCAGCCAAAGCCCCAAGGGCACGGCGGGAAAAGCCGCCAGCAAGGTAGCAAGCCCCGCCACCCAGAGGCTGCGCAAGGAGATTTCCAAAAGCTCAGCGGCCTCCACCCCTGGGGATGATACACCGCCCCCTCAAGGGCTTAAAGAGCGGGGTCCCCTCCACCCGCAAACCCTCCACCAACCGAGCCGCCTCCTCCGTGGCCAGGAAGCGGCGCAGGGCCTCCGCCTCCTCCGCCTTCGCCCCCTGAGGCACCAGGTAGTAGGTGTACTGGTTCAAGAGAAGGGGATCCTCCCGCCGATAAAGAGCCTCCAGCCCCCGTTTGCGGCCCACGGTGAGGTGGGTGGCCAGGTCGGAGAGGGTATAGGCTCCCTTCTCCGCCGCCAGAACCAGGGTCTGGCCCATGCCCGCCCCGGACTCCAGGTACCAGCCTCCTTCGGGGGTGAGGCCTGCCTTCCGCCAGAGCTCCAGCTCCTTCAGGTGGGTGCCCGAGCGGTCCCCCCGGGACACGAAGGGAGCCTGGGCCCGGGCGATCCGCCGCAAGGCCTCCAGGACATCCCCTGCCTCCCGGATCCGGGCGGGATCCCCTTTTGGCCCCACCAGGAGGAAGCTATTCTGGGCCAGGCAGAAGGGCTGGGCGATGATACCACGCCTTAAGGCCTCTTCCTCCAGGTCCGGGGCATGGACCAAGACCCCATCCACATCCCCACGTTCCGCCAGCCTAAGGGCCTGCCCCGTGCCCACGGCCAAAACCTCCACCCGAACCCCCGTGGCCCGCTCAAAGACCGGCAAAAGCCGGTCCAAAAGCCCCGAGTCGTAGACGCTGGTGGTGGTGGCGAGCCTAAGCCCCAGGGCTGGAACCGAAGCCAGGGCAAGCAGCAGGGGCGCCAGGACAAAGCGCATGGCCCCAGTTTAGCCTAAGGCGTGGAAGCCTTGGGTGAGGCCTGGCGTCTTTTTCAAGAGGGCCAATACTTTGAAGCCCACGAGGCCCTGGAGGAAGTCTGGCGGGAGGCGCAGGGAGAGAAACGGCGTTTTTTGCAGGGGCTCATCCTCCTGGCGGCGGCCCTGCACCAGGCCAAAAGCGGGCGGGGAGGCCTGAGGAACCTGAAAAAGGCGGAAGGGAAACTCCTGGGCTTCCCCTCCCCCTACCTTAGCCTGGACTGGCGGCCCCTTTTTGAGGAAGCCCGGCGTAGACTTGGGGCGTGAACGCTTGGGTCTACGCCTACCGCGGCCAAGAGGTGGAGAACCGGCACCGGGTTTCCCTGGCCATCCACGGGCCGGAAGGCCTACTGGCCTATGCGGGAAACCCCGGGTTATGGGCCTACATGCGCTCCTCGGCCAAGCCTTTCCAGGCCCTGGCCCTCTTCCTCACGGGGGCGGTGGAGCGGTTTGGCATCACGGAGGAGGAAGTGGCCCTGGCCACCGCCAGCCACGACGGCACCCCCCGCCATGTGGCGGTGGCTTCCGGCTTCTTGGCCAAGCTGGGCCTCGGCCCCGAGGCCCTGGTCTGCGGGGTCCACCCTCCCTCCTCCAGGGAGGCCCGGAAGGCCCTGGAGGAAGCCGGGCAAAGCCCCACGCCCCTCCACCACAACTGCTCGGGGAAGCATGCGGGCATGCTGGCCGTAAGCCTGGCCCTGGGAGCCAGCCCTGAAGGCTACGAGACCCCCGACCACCCGGTCCAGGTCCTGAACCGGAAGACCCTGAGGGAGCTTTCCGGGGTGGAGCCCCTCCTGGCCATCGACGGGTGTAGCGTCCCCACTTTTTCCCTGCCCCTTTCCCGGGCCGCCCGGGCCTTTTACCTCCTGGCGGCGCCGGAAAGGGCCCTCGAGGCGTACCGGGAACCCCTCCGCAAGGTGCAGCAGATCATGCGCCGCCACCCCGAGCTGGTGGCAGGACCCGGGAGCATCGACACCCTCCTGATGGAGCGCCTGCCGGTGGTGGCCAAGCGGGGAGCCGACGGCTATTACGGCCTGGCCCTTCTGGAAAGCCCCCACGGGCCCCTGGGGATTGCCTTGAAGGTGGAGGACGGCTCGGCCCAGGCCCGGGAGGTGGCGGTGGTGGCCCTCCTCAGGCTCCTGGGCTTGGATCCCGGGCCCACCCCCTGGGACCAGCCCGAACGCAGGAACTACCGGGGGCTCCAGGTGGGCTATCTGAAGGCCCACCTGGAACTCACCTGGGTCTAGGCCGTCCCCTGCTCCTCAGCCAGCTCGCAGGCCCAGGATCAACCCACCCACGAAGCTAGCCCCGAAGGGCAGGTTGTAGGTGAGGGTGGTGAGGAGCCTCTCCCACAGGCTCTGCAAACCCGGTTGCTGGAGGAGGGGCTCCACATCCCTTTGGATGCGGGTCCAGTCCACCTGGATGTAGCCCGCCTGGGCCAAAAGCTGCACGGCGATGAAGAGAAGGCCCAGCGCGATGGCCAGGAACCTGCCCACCTTCTTCAGGGCATAGCCCACCGCATACCCCGCCAGGCCGCCAAAGGTCACCTGCCCCAGGTAAGGGCTTAGGTCGGGTAGCTCCACGCCCTCCACCCTAGCGGAACACAGGGGGCGAAGGCAACTACTTTAGGCCCAGTAGCTCCGCTTCCTTCCTCATGGCCTCGAGGACAAAGGCCATGTGCTCGTCCAGGGAAAGGCCCAGGTCCTCGGCCCCCATCCGGATCTCCTCCCGGTTCACCCCCTTGGCGAAGGCCTTGTCCTTGAACTTCTTCTTCAAGCTGGAAAGCTCCAGGCCCAGGATGGAGCGGTCCGGGCGCACATAGACCGCGGCGGTGATCAAGCCCGTAAGCTCGTCCACCGCGAAAAGGGCCTTGGCCATCAGGGTCCTGCGGGGTACCCCGGTGTAGGAGGCGTGGCCCAGGATGGCCTCCAAGACCTCCTCCGGGTAGCCCAGGCGCCTCAGCTCCTCCACCCCCCGGTAGGGATGCTCCTCGGGGTACTTCTCGTAGTCCATGTCGTGCAGGACCCCGGCCATGGCCCAAAGCTCCTCGTCCTCCCCGAAGCGGCGGGCATAGGCCCGCATGGCCACCTCCACCGCCCGCATGTGCCGCCTCAGGGACTCGCTTTCCGTCCAGGCTTCCATGAGGGCTAGGGCTTCCGCAAAGCTCGGCATGCCCTAAAGTATAGCCATGCGCCTAGGTTACGGGGAGGATAGCCACCGCCTTATAGAGGGAAAACCCCTCTACCTCTGCGGCCTCCTGATTCCAAGCCCCCACGGGGCCCTGGCCCACTCGGATGGGGACGCTCCCCTGCACGCCCTCACCGATGCCTTGCTGGCCGCCTTTGGCCTTGGGGATATCGGCCTCCTCTTCCCCGACACCGACCCCAAGTGGCGAGGAGCCCGCAGCGAGGTCTTTCTAAGGGAGGCCCTCCGCCTCGTTGAGGAAAGGGGGGGAAGGCTGATCCAGGTAAGCCTGGCCATCATCCTGGACCAGCCCAAGCTTTCCCCCCACCGGCAGGGCCTTTTGGAAAATCTCTCCCGGCTTCTTGGCCTGCCCCTGGACCGCATCGGCCTCACCTTCAAGACCTCGGAGGGCCTGGCGGTAGCGCACGTGCAGGCTCGAGCCATGGTGCTTTTGGATGGTTGAGGTCCTGGTCTGGCTCGGCACCCTGGTCTTCGCCGCCACCGGGGCCTTGAAGGGAGTGGAAAAGGGATTTGATCTCCTGGGGGTCCTGGTGCTGGCCACGGTAACCGCGGTGGGGGGTGGGTCCATCCGCGACGTCCTGGTGGGCACCCTTCCCCCAACGGCCCTGCACAACGAGCCCCTCTTGTGGAGCGTGGTCCTCACGGGGCTTCTCGTCTTCCGCTTCCACCCCAGGGTACAAGCCATGGAGCGGCTCATCTACTACCTGGATACCCTGGGCCTGGGCCTCTTCGCTGCCCTGGGAGCGGAGCGGGGCCTGGTCTCGGGGCTTGGCCCCTTCGGCGTGGCCCTGGCGGGCACCCTCTCAGGGGTGGGGGGAGGCGTGCTCCGGGACGTGCTCTCCGGAGAGGTGCCGGGCATCCTCTACCGGGCAGGGGACCTGTACGCTTCCGCTGCCCTGGTGGGAGCCCTTGTGGTCTATGCCCTCTACGGCACCCATCCGGAAGGGGCCCTTTTCGCCGGGACCCTGGCCACCGTGCTCCTGCGGATCTTCGGAAGGCGGCTTGGTCTTAGGCTCCCCACTCCAAGGTAAAAAAGGAGGCCGGATACACCCGGCCTCCGAGCTCCTTGGGTCTACTTCAGCCTGGCAAGCTCCTGCCGGGCCCTCTCCTGGTCGTAGCGGTCGGCGGCGGTTTTGGCGGGAAGAGAGAGGGCGGTTTCCAGCTGCTTTCTGGCCTCCTCCTTCTTGCCCCAGGCGGCAAGGACCCTGGCGTACTCCACCCGGTGGATGATCCCATCCGGCTCCAGCTCTATGGCCTTTTGCATGAGGGGCTCCACCCTCGAGCCATCCGCCCCCTGGGTGGCCGCCACCAACCAGCCCTTCTGCACCAGCTCAAAGTGCCAGAGGGCCAGGGCCACCATGGCCCCGGCATGGTCGGGCTTGAGCTTCAAGGTCTTCTCCAGGTCGCCTCGGATCCTGGGGGCCAAGCCCTCCGCCAGGGCCTCGAGGATCCCCTTGAACTGGGAAAGCCGCCCCAGGGCCCGGGCCCGCTCAAAGTAGCCCTCGGGGTAATCCGGGGCCTTGGCGATGGCCTGGGAGGCCGCCTTCTCCGCCTTTTCAAACCAGGTGCGCTTCTCCTCGGGCTTGGCCTGGTAAAGGGCGTAAAAGCTGGCTCCCTTGGCCGCCAGGGCCAGGGCCTCGGGGGTGCCCAGTTTCAAGCCCAGCTCGTAGGCTTCCTGAAACCGCCCGGCATCCACCAGGGCCGACACCTGGGGGGCCTGGGCCAGGCCAGCAACCCAAACCATCGCGGCAAGTACGGTTATCCAGCGCCTCATGGGTTTCACCCGCGGGGGATTATACCCGGTACAAGAGAGGGAGGGCGTAAACTGGAAGGCATGAGGCTTATTGGGGGATTGCTGGTTCTCCTGGGCCTACACTTCCTCTCTCCCGCTTTGGCCCAGGGAGCCGAAGAGTATTTCGCCCGTTGCCAGCGCCTATACCAACGAGGGGCACTGGATAGCGCCCAGGCCACCTGTGAGTTGGCCCTCACCAGCGATCCGGAGCACCGGCCAAGCCTCCTCCTCCTCGCCCGCATCCACCTGGAAAGGGGGGACCTCGCGCAGGTGGAAGGCTACCTGGAACGCCTGGGGGATGAGCCGGAGGCCCAGCTCCTTCGCGCCCGGTTGCTTTTGCAAAAGGGCCAGGCCGCCGAGGTGCTAAGGCTTTCCCTCCCCCCGGGGCCCGAGGCCAACCTCCTGCAGGCCATGGCCCTCGAGGCCCTCCGCCAGTACGAGGAAGCCTTGAGGCTGGCCCAAGGCCTGCCCTCCACCCCCGAGGCGCGCCTTTTGCTTTCCCGGCTCCATCTGGCCCTGGGAAGGCCCCAGGAGGGTCTCACCTTTCTGGGCTCCACCCTTGTGGAAAGGCTGGAGCGAGGTCGCCTCCTCTTCCTCTCGGGGAAGCCCCAGGAGGCCATCCCTATTCTGGAAGGGCTCTTGCCGGAACTTTCCACCCAGCCCGGGCTGCAAGGCCAAGCCCTTTCCCTCCTGGCCCTGGCCTACCTGGGGCAGGGGCAGCTTGCCCAGGGGCAGGCGGCCTTGAAACAGCTTTCTGCCCTGGAAAACCTCCCGGCCCGCTTCCTGGCCCAGGCCTGGCCCTGGCTTCTCGTCTTCCTGGCCTTTTTGCTCCTGGTCCTCCTGGGGGAAAGCCGCATTGAGCCCTTGCGCACCCTCGAGGTGGTGGAGGATCCCCTGCCGGGGCCGGGAAGCCTTTACCTGACCCTCCTGGGCACCCTCCTCCTGGCCCTCCTCCTGGCCGCCTTTCTGGGCAAAACCCTTTTCGCCAACGCCCTGGCCCTCATCACCCCTTACCAGAAAGAGCTGATCCTTCCCAGCTTTTACCTCTTCTATGGCCTTCTCCTCTTCGCAAGCCTCCTTCTCCAAAGGCCCTTCCGCAAGCGCCTTCCTGCCCTTCTGGGCCCCTGGTCCAGCTGGATCGAGGGGTTTTGGGTGGGGCCGGCCTTGGTCCTCCTCCTTTTCCTCTACGGGTGGATCCGGGAGCCCTTGGGGCTAGGCACCCTCCCCTTAAACCTCCTTGCCTTTTTGGGCCTAGCCCTCATGGAGCCCTTCTTCCGGGGCCTGGTCCCCATGGTCCTTAAGGAACGGTACCGGGACCTTTCCCCCTACCTGACGGCCTTGCTCTTTGCGGTGGCCGTGCCCGGGCCCACCTTCCTTCTCCTCCTCCTGGGGGCGGGCCTCCTCTGGGCCAAGGAGCGGGCGGAGGGCACCCTGGGCCTGGCCTTGGGCTGGGTGGTGGCGGGGGTGATCCTGGCCCTTTTCCCCGCCGCCTGGCTCCGGAGCTTCTGATGCCACCCCGTCCCGGCTTTGCCAGGGTGGGGGTCCAGGTAAAACCCCGTAGGCTAAGGGCAGGATGCGCCCCGTCTTCTTCCTCTCCGATTTTGGCCTCGAGGACCCCTACGTGGGCGTGGTCAAGGCCATCCTCTGGGAAAAAGCCCCCGGGGTACCCGTCCTGGACCTGGCCCACGCCCTACCCCCCCAGGACCTGCGCCGGGCTGCCTACGCCCTTTTTGAGGCCCTCCCCTACCTGCCGGAACAGGCGGTGGTCCTGGCGGTGGTGGACCCTGGGGTGGGCACCAAGAGGCGGGCCATCGCCGCCCTAGGAAGGCGGCTTTACGTGGGGCCTGACAACGGCCTTTTCACCCTGGCCTGGCTTCTGGACCCACCCATCCGAGCCCACGAGATCACCTGCATCTCTCCCCCTAGCCCCAAGGGCATCCTCCCCCTGCCGGGCTGGGCCCCGGGGGGCCACACCTTCCACGGCCGCGACCTCTTCGCCCCCGCCGCAGCCCACCTGGCCCTAGGGCTGGCTGCCGAGGGGCTTGGACCGGAGGTGCCCGCCCAGGACCTATTACGCCTGCCCCTCACCCTCACCCCAGGCCCGGAAGGAGAGATCCTCACCTTTGACCGCTTCGGCAACGCCATCACCACCCTCCTCGAGGCTCCCCTAAACGGCCTGGTTGAGGTGGCGGGGAAACGCATCCCGATCCGCCAAACCTTCGGCCAGGTGGAAGCGGGGGAGGCCGTGGCCTACCTGGGAAGCGGAGGCCTCCTGGAGATCGCCCTCAACCGGGGAAACGCCAAGGAGGCCCTGGGGCTAAGGGAAGGGATGCCCGTGGTCATACTTCCTCCACCCAGCGGGCCACCTCACCCAACAGATCCGCGGCCGTGAAATCCAGGCTCACGGGGGTGATGGAGATGTACCCGTGGCGCACCGCGTGAAGGTCGGTTCCCTCCTCCTCCTCCCCCACGGGGGTGCCGGCGATCCAGTAGTAGGGCCTCCCCTCGGGGTCCAGGCGTTCCACCACCGTGTCCTCCCAGTGGTGGGTGGAAAGTCGGGTAACCCTCACCCCTTTGGGCACCCCCGCCGGGAAGTTCACGTTGAGGAGAACCCCCTTGGGAAGCCCTCTTCGCATCACCAGGCGGGCGATCCTCACCGCCCACTCCGCCGCCAGGGTGAAGTTGAGCTCCTCCCCCGAGGTGTCCAGGCTGAAGGCGATGGAGGGAATGCCCAAGGAAGTGCCCTCCAAAGCCGCGGCCACCGTGCCCGAGTGGGTGAGGTCCAAGCCCAGGTTGACCCCGATGTTGATGCCGGAGACCACCAGATCGGGCCGGCCCAAAAGGTGAACGCCCAGCACCACGCAGTCCGCAGGGGTGCCGTCCACCCGGTAGGCAGGGATCTCCCCGAAGCCCGCGCTGGCGGTGTGCTTGAACCGTAGGGGCCGCCTTACGGTGATCCCGTGGCCCACCGCGGACTGTTCCACATCCGGGGCCACCACATAAACCTCCCCCAAAGCCCGCATGGCCAGGCCCAGGGCCTTGATCCCGGGGGAGAAGATGCCGTCGTCGTTGGAAACCAGGATGCGCATGGCTTAAGCCTAAAGCAAAAAGGCCCCCGAAGGGGCCTTTGGGCGGAAAGATCCTTTAGAGGCGGCGGACCTTCTTGGCCTGGGGGCCCTTGCCGCCCCGGCCGGCCTCCACCTCGAACTCCACCCGGTCACCCTCGTTCAGGGTGCGAAACCCCTCGGCCTCGATGGCCGTGAAGTGCACAAACACATCCGGACCCTCTTCCTGCTGGATGAACCCGTAGCCTTTTTCCGCGTTAAACCACTTGACGGTACCCTTCTTCATGCTTCTCCTTCATCCCGAAAACCCACCTGGCTTTCCAGGGACTCTTCACTATCCCACGGATTACCCAAAAAGTCAAGCCCCAAAGCGCAAGGGGCCTTGGGGCCTGAGGGAGGCTTTGCGCTTAGTGGTGGTGCCCGCCCTCGTGCACGTGGCCGTGAAGGATTTCCTCGGGGGTAGCCTCCCGGACCTTCACCACCTCCACCTCGAAGTCCAGGTCCCTGCCCGCCAAGGGGTGGTTGAAGTCAATGGTCACCTCTTCCCCCTGGACCTCCACCACGGTGAGGGGCATGGGGTTCCCCTCCATGTCCTGGGCGTAGAACTGGGCCCCGGGCACCACCTCCGCGTCCTCGGGGAAAGCGGAGAGGGGCACCACCTGGACCCCCTCGGGGTCGCGGGGTCCATAGGCCTTGTCCGCAGGCACACGGGCCTGGAAGATCTCCCCCTCCTCGCGGCCTTCCAGCTCCTCCTCGAGGCCCCGGATCAGGTTGCCGTGCCCGTGCAAATAGGAAAGCTCCCCCTGGTCCAAGACCTCCCCCTCCACCTGGAGGGTGTAACGGATGGTTACCACCTTGTCTTGTTCAACCTTCATGGTCACCCTTTCGCAAGCCAGGCTTGCTCCCCTTAGCCTAGCAGACCCGCCCCTTGGAGGAAAGGTGGAAGGAGCTTTCCCCGTATCCAAGCTCCTTCCCCTTCCCTTACAGGCCCTATAGTAGGGGTATGCGGGTGGAAACGATCATCGGCAAAACCCCGGTGGTGCGCCTTTTCAAGGTGGTGGAGCCCGACATGGCCGAGGTCTGGGTGAAGCTGGAGGGCCTCAACCCCGGGGGGTCCATCAAGGACCGGCCCGCCTGGTACATGATCAAGGATGCCGAGGAAAGAGGCCTCCTCCGCCCCGGCTCCGGCCAGGTCATCGTGGAGCCCACCAGCGGCAACACCGGGATCGGCCTGGCCATGATCGCCGCAAGCCGCGGCTACCGCCTCATCCTCACCATGCCCGCCCAGATGTCCGAGGAGAGGAAGCGGGTGCTGAAGGCCTTCGGCGCCGAGCTGGTCCTCACCGACCCGGCGAGGCGGATGCTGGCCGCAAGGGAGGAGGCCTTGCGCCTTAAGGAGGAGCTTGGGGCCTTCATGCCCGACCAGTTCGCCAACCCCGCCAACGTGCGGGCCCACTACGAGACCACCGGGCCGGAACTCTTTGAGGCCCTAGAAGGGCGGATCGACGCCTTCGTCTACGGCTCGGGCACCGGGGGGACCATCACCGGGGTGGGGCGGTACCTGAAGGAAAGGATCCCCGGGGTGAAGGTGATCGCCGTGGAGCCCGCCCGCTCCAACGTCCTCTCCGGGGGCAAGATGGGCCAGCACCAGTTCCAGGGCATGGGACCCGGCTTCATCCCCGAGAACCTGGATCTTTCCCTTCTGGATGGGGTCATCCAGGTGTGGGAGGAGGATGCCTTCCCCCTGGCCCGGCGGCTGGCCAAGGAGGAAGGGCTTTTCCTGGGAATGAGCTCGGGAGGGATCCTGTGGGCAGCCCTGCAGGTGGCCAGGGAACTGGGCCCTGGCAAGAGGGTGGCCTGCATCAGCCCGGATGGCGGCTGGAAGTACCTCACCACCCCCCTCTACGCCGAACCCTAGCGCCGCACCACCTGGGCGTCCTTGGGGTAGCGCTTGAGATCCTGGGGGCGTAAGGAGGCTTTCTTGAACTCCACCACCCGCAGGTCGGCCATCACCTTCCCCACCTCGTCCCGAAACACGAAGCGCACGGGCCTGGGATCGTTCTTCAGGATGTAAAGCTCCAGGGTGGCGAAACCCTGGCCCTCCTGTGCCCGGCCCACCAGCTTCCAGACCACCCCCTCCGGCAGGCGCTCCTCCCCCACAAGGCGAAGGCTCACCCGTTCGGAAAGCCCCTTCAGGTCCCCAAGGCCCTGGGGGCTAAACCCCAGGCCCTGCACCTGGGCCTTTTCCTTGGGGCTCACGATGAGCTGGTTGGTGAGGTAAAGGTAGTTCCAGACCTCCTTTTCCGTGATCAGGGTGAAGTTGCCCTCTAGAGAGCCCGGTTTCTGAAACTCTATGCGGAAGAGGTTTTCCTTGGGAATGGCCAGCACCCGGGCTTTAAGCTCCTCCTGCCCTCCGGGTCCCTGGATCTGGCCCTGCACCACCGCCTGCCAGGGGTCCTGCAGGTTCCTTTCCACCCGGTCCAGGATCTCGGAGACGCTTTGCGCCAGAGCCAGGCCCAGGGCCAGGAGCAAAATACCCCAGGGTTTTTCCATAAATCTCCTCCTCATGGCCACCTCCAGGCGTACCGGACCCAGGCGTAGGGAGCCTCCCTATATCCTCCCTCGAGCCCCAAGTCCCCAAGCCACACCCCGAGGCTACCCGCAAAGGGATAGGAAAGGGTGAGGAAAAGGCTAGCCTCCCCTAAGTAAAGCCCTGCCTCGAGGCGATTTAACCCCCCTAAGCGCAGGGCGAGGTCCAGAACCTCCATCCCCTCCCCCACCTCGCCCTTCCAGCCCAAAACCAGATAGGGCAGGCCGGAAAAACCCACCCCCAGGGTATAGGTGGCCTCCTCCCTCAGGGCGTAGCTCACCTCGGCCCGCAAGACCTCTCCCCTTTCCAAGAGCAGGCCCACCACCTCCTTGGGCACCAGGCGGTAACGCAGGGAAAGCCGGCCGAACACCCCCTCCTCGGGGAACAGGGGGAAAACCCTCTTGGAGCGGTAGCCGAGCCGCGCCGCCAGGGCCAGGGGGCCGGCACCCCCTTCGGCAAAGGCCATCCCCCCAAGCCCCCCCACCCCCACCTCGGCTTGCAGGCCATAGGCCAGGTACCCCAGGGGCCCTAGGGCGAGGCTCGAGGAAAGCCCCAAGGCCCCCCGGCTTTCCTGCCCCACCTGGAGCTTCCCGTAGACCTCCCCCGGCTCCAGGGTGAAGCCTCCCTCGAGGGTGGAGGCTAAGCTTCCCGAAACTCCATAAACCCCGGCCTCGAGGCGCCCCTGGGCCAGGGCCAAGCCCAAAACCACCCACCCCACCCACCAGATCCTTTTCATGCCACCACCTGCCTTTGGAAGCGCACGGAGGCCAGGAAGAGGACCAGGGCGGAAAAGAGGAGAAGGGCCGCCAGATGGGGCCAGAGCACCGCAAACCCCACTCCCTTGAGCATCACCCCGCGGAGGACCTCTATGAGGTACCGGGCCGGCACCAGATAGGAAAGAAGCTGGAAAAAGCGGGGCATGCCGTCTATGGGGAAGACGAATCCGGAAAGGAAGATGGTGGGAAAGGCGTAGGCATAGGTGCCGAAAACCGCCTGCACCTGGGTCCGGGCCAGGGTGGAGATGAGAACCCCCGCGGCCAACGAGCCCAGAACGAAGAGGAACATGGCCAAGAGGAGGAGGGCCAGGCTCCCCCGCACCGGGACCCCAAACACGAAATGCCCCAGGCCCAGCACCAGCAGGGCCACCCCGAAGGCGATGAACAGGTAGGGCAGCACCTTGCCCAGCACCATCTCATGGGGGCGCAAGGGGGAGGCCAGCAGGCTTTCCATCATGCGGCTTTCCACCTCCCTCACGATGGACAAAGCGGTGAGGAGGACGGTGAACATGGTGAGCACCAGGCCGATGATGCCGGGGATCATGAACCAGGCGGTCTTGTTCTCGGGGTTGTAGAGGGTGTGGAGGTTGGGGCTCAAGGGGGGCAACACCGCCTCCCCCGCCATGGCCCGGCCCACCAGGATGCGGGCGTTGACCTCCTGGATGGCCTTCCGCAGGGCCGCCTGGGCCTGGAAGGCGAAGTTGGGGTCGGAGCCATCCACGTAAACCTCCAGGCTCACGCTCTCCCCCCGCCGCACCTTGTCCAGGGCCCCAGGGGGCACCACCAGCCCCACCCGGGCCTGGCCGCGGTCCACCGCCTGCACCACCGCCTCCGGGCTTGCCGCCCGGTGGACCAGGCGGAAGCGGTCCTCCTTCGTGAGCTCCGCCAAAAGCACCTGGCTGATGCGGTCCTGGGAGGCATCGTAAACCGCCAGGGGAATGTGGCTAAGGGTGAAGTTGATGGCGTAGCCAAAGAGGAGGAGCATCAAGGTGGGGAGCAAGACGATGAGCCGCGGCAGGACGTGGTCCCTCCGGATCTGCAAGAACTCCTTCTCCGCCAGGGCCAGGATGCGGTTCATAAGACCTCCTTGGTAAGAAGGATGAAGACGTCCTCGAGGCTGGGCTCCACCTCCTCCAATCCGCCCAAGGAAGCCTCCCTCCGGGCGATGAGCCGGACCCCGGCTCCGCTCGGCCAGGCCTCGAGGACCCCTGGCATCCCCCGGGCCTCCCTCAGGGAAAGCCCGGGAGCATAGAGAAAGCGGGCCCTTGCCTTGGCCAGGGCCTTCAGCTCCTGGGGTGTGCCCGTGGCCAGCACCCGGCCGCCGAAGAGCAGGGCCAGGCGGTGGCAACGCTCTGCCTCGTCCATGTAATGGGTGGTGACCAAGACCGCCGCCCCCCTCTCCGCCTCCTGATGGATGAGCTCCCAGACGCTTCTCCGGGAAAGGGGGTCCAAGCCGGTGGTGGGCTCATCCAGGAAAAGCACCTCGGGGCGGTGCACCACCGCCTGGGCCAGGGCCAGGCGCTGCCGCCACCCCCCGGAAAGATGCCCGGCCAGGGCGTGGGCGTAGGGCAAAAGGCCAAAGCGCTCCAGGACCTCCCGGGCCAGGGGGCGGGCCTCCTTGGGCCGGTACAGGCGGGCGCGGAAGAGGAGGTTCTCCTCCACCGTGAGGTCGCGGTAAATGCTTTGCTCCTGGGTGGCGTAGCCGATCCTGGCCTTCACCCGGTGGGGTTCCCTTCCCACCTCCAACCCCGCCACCCAGGCCCTTCCCCCATCGGGCTGGAGAACCCCGGTGAGGATCCGCACCAAGGTGGTCTTCCCCGCCCCGTTGGGCCCCAGGAGGCCGAAGACCTCCCCGGGGCGCACCTCGAGGCTCACCCGGTCCAAGGCCCTGACGCTACCGAAGCTCCGACTGACCTCCTCTGCCTGCACCATATCTACCCTCCAGGTATCCCCGCAGATAGGCCTCCGGGTCCAGGGGCAGGTGCACCCCCAAAGCCTCCCCCAGAAGGAAGCGGGCCATCAAGGGTCCCACAAAGGCCAAGGCCATCTCCTCGGGAGGCTCATCGGACCGGAGAAGACCCTTGCGCTGCTGGGCCCGGAAGAAGCCCACCACCCTTTCCAGGACACCCAGGATGCCCTCCGGAGGTCCTGCGCCCCTTAGCCCCGGGTGGCGGAGAAGCTCGGCAAGCAGCTTGGGCAGAAGGGCCTGGTGGGCCTTTAGGAGGTCCAGGTAGGCCTCTAAAAGCTGCCTCAAGCCCTCCTCCAAGGGAGCCTCCTCCGCGGGGAGGCGTTCCAGAAACCCCGCCGGGATAAAGCGGGAAAGGGCCGCCCGCAAAAGGGCCTCCTTGCTGCCGAAACGCCGGAAGAGGGTTACCTCGTTCACCCCGGCCCGCCGGGCGATCTCCTTGGTGGTGGCCCCCCGGTACCCCCGCTCAGCCAAAAGCTCCAGGGCCGCCAAAAGCAACCCGCGATCCGGATCCTTGCCCCAGCCCTGGTCCTCCGGCCCTGCAAGTAAGCGCATACTTACAGCGCAAGCCTACCCCCTTTCTCCCCCAGGGTCAAGGGTGGGTGTGGCATACTCAACCTAGGAGGAAAAACCATGACCCTACTGGACCGCCTAAGCCGTCTCATCCGGGCCAACCTGAGCGACCTGCTGCGCCGGGCCGAGGACCCCGAGAAGATCATCAACCAGGCCCTGGAGGACATGAAAGAAGCCCTAAGGGAGGCCCGGGAGCAGGTGGCGGCTGCCATGGCCGAGGGCAAGCGCCTGGAACGGGAGGTGGAAAGCCACCTGCAAGAGGCCACCCTCTGGGAGGAGAAGGCCAAGGAGGCTCTGAAGGCAGGCCGGGAAGACTTGGCCAAGGAGGCCTTGAGGCGGAGGAAGCGGGCCCTGGACCTGGCCGAGGGCTTCAAGCAGCAGGCGGAGGAGCAGAAGGCCCTTGTGAACCGCCTCATGACCCAGCTCAAGGCCCTCGAGGCCAAGATCGACGAGGCCGAGGCCAGGAAAAAGCTCCTTCTCGCCCGCAAGAAGGGGGTGGAGGCCGCCGAGGCAGTGCGGCGGATGGAATCCAAGCTGGACGCCGACCCGGCCCTCGAGGCCTTTGAGGAGATGGAGGCCCGCATCCTCTCCATGGAGGACCGGCACGAGGCCCTGAAGGAGCTGGATGGCCAGGACCTGGAAAAGGAGCTCGCCGCCCTCTCCGCGGAAAAGGAGCTGGAGGAGGAGCTTTCCCGCCTCAAGAAGGAGCTTGGCCAGTCCTAATCCGGGCATCCCTCCTTGTGGGCAGCGTGAGCCGGCCCACCGGGGCTTAAGGGGTAAACTCCGTATCATGAGGCGGTACCTTATGGCCCTCGCCCTCCTTCTGGCCGCCTGTGCCCCCCAGGCCACCCAGGCCCCCGAGGCCCGGCCCCTTCTTAAGGAAACCGCCTTTTATCCCGCCACCACGGGCCTGGAGTGGGTCTATGTGCCCGAGGGGGAGGCCCTTTCCTCCCCCCCCTACCGGGTGCGGGTGGAGGGCCCGGCCCTTTACGAGGGACAGGAGGCGGTGCGCTTCCGAAGCTTCGGCCGGGGGGAGGACAGGGTCTACTACCGGCAGGTGGGAGCCTTTGGCGTGCGGCTTTTGGGCTTCCAGGACCCCTCCGCCCGGGTGGTCTTCACCCCCCCCATCCTGGAGTACCCCCCGGAGGCCCTCCTAGCCGTGGGCTACCGCTGGGGGGGCAGGGTGACGGTGCGGGTGGAACTCCTCACCCCTGGGGGACGGGAGCCCCTGGCCCAGGGAGGCCTGAGCTATGCCATGGAGGTGTTGGAGGAGCGGGAGGTGCGCCTGCCCGCCGGGGTCTTCCAGGTGTACCGCATCCGCCAGGTCTACCAGGACGAGCGCGGCCAGGATGCCCGGGAAGTCTGGTTTTCCCCCAGGGTGGGGGAGGTGCGCACCCGGGAAGGCCGCGTTCTGGTGGAGAAGAACTTCTAGCTAGGGGGAAACGATGGTACTGGACAAGGTGAATAGCCCGGACGACCTGAAGGGCCTGACCCTCGAGGAGCTCCTGGCCTTGGCCGAGGAAATCCGGAGCGAGATCATCCGGGTCACGGCGCAAAACGGAGGCCACCTGGCAAGCTCCCTAGGAGCGGTGGAGCTCGTCCTAGCCCTGCACAGGGTCTTCCAGTCCCCTAAAGACCGCATCCTCTTCGACGTGGGCCACCAGGCCTACGCCCACAAGCTCATCACCGGGCGCAAGGACCGCTTCCACACCCTGAGGCAGGAAGGGGGGCTTTCCGGCTTCACCAAGGTTTCCGAGTCGGAGCACGACGCCATCACCGCCGGGCACGCCAGCACCTCCTTGGCCCATGCCCTGGGCATGGCCATCGCCCGGGACCTGGCGAAGGAGGACTACCACGTGGTGGCGGTCATAGGGGATGGGGCCCTCACCGGAGGAATGGCCCTGGCCGCCCTCAACAAGATCGGGGAGCTAGGCAAGAGGATGCTCATCATCCTGAACGACAACGAGATGAGCATCTCGGAAAACGTGGGGGCCCTCAACAAGTACTTCAAAGAGCTTCAGATAAGAAAGTGGGTCCAGGACGCCGAGAAGCTGGGCCGGAGCATCCTGGAACACATCTCCCCCAAGCTCTTCGGCCTGGTGGACCGGGCCAAGGAAGCGGCCAAGCTCATCCTCCACCAGGAGAACCCCTTCTACGCCTGGGGGATCCGCTACATCGGCCCCGTGGACGGCCACGACCTCAAGGGGCTCATCCACATCCTGGAGCACCTCAAGGAGCTGGACGGCCCCACCCTGCTCCACGTGGTCACCAAGAAGGGAAAGGGCTACAAGGTGGCCGAGGCCGACCCCATCTACTGGCACGGGCCCTCGGGCTTTGACCCCCTCAGGCCGGAGAAGGTTTCCAAGGGCTACACCTGGAGCCAGGCCTTTGGGGACGCCGTCACGGAGCTGGCCTATCTGGAACCCCGCCTCTTCGTCCTCACCCCGGCCATGCGGGAGGGGTCGGGCCTGGTGCGCTACTCCGTGGAGCACCCCGACCGCTACCTGGACGTGGGGATCTGCGAGGATGTGGCGGTGACCACGGCGGCGGGCATGGCCCTACGGGGCCTCAAGCCCATCGTGGCCATCTATTCCACCTTCTTGCAACGGGCCTACGACCAGGTGATCCACGACGTGGCCATAGAGGCCTTACCCGTGATCTTCGCCATAGACCGGGCGGGGGTGGTGGGGGCCGACGGAGCCACCCACCACGGGGTTTTTGACATCGCCTACCTGCGCACCATCCCCAACCTGCAGATCGCTGCCCCCAAGGACGCCTTGGAGCTAAGGGCCATGCTGAAGAAGGCCTTAGAGATCGGAGGGCCCATCGCCATCCGCTACCCCCGGGACAACGTGGAACGGGCCCCGGAGGGCGCCTGGCCCGAGATTCCCTGGGGCCGGTGGGAGGTGCTCAAGGAGGGTACCGAGGCCTACATCCTGGCCTTCGGAAAGACCTTGAAGTACGCCCTCGAGGCCGCCTCGGACGATCCCAGGATCGGGGTGGTGAACGCCCGGTTCCTCAAGCCCCTGGACCGGGAGATGCTCAAGGCGCTTGCCCGCTACCGGCTCCTCACCGTGGAGGACCACCAACGGATGGGGGGATTTGGAAGCGCGGTCCTCGAGGCCCTAAACGAGATGGGCTTGAAGCCTCAGGTGAAGGTCCTGGGCCTGCCCGACCGCTTCCTGGAGCACGGCTCCATCCCCAGCCTCCACCGCCAGGCTGGGATCGACGCCGAGGGCATCCGGAAGGCCCTGGCGGAAATGGGCGTCCCTCCCACCTATGAGAGGGCTTGAGGCCCTCCCCTTCGCCGCCAATCTTTACAAGGTTCCCGTAGCGGAAGGGTACTTCCTGGTGGACGCCGGGCTTCCCTGGGAGGCGGGAAGGCTTCTAAGGCTCCTCAGGGAACCCCCCAGGCTCCTCTTCCTCACCCACCACCACACGGACCATAGCGGCGGGGCCCGGGCCCTTTGGGAACGGTTTGGCCTTCCCATCCTGGCCCATCCCAAGGAGTGGCCCTACCTGACCAAGGAAAAGCCCCGCCCTCCCCTACCCATACCCCTCCTGGGCCCCTGGCTCGCCAACCTGGCCCCGCCCCTTCCCAGGGAGGCCTTGAGGCCAGTGGAGGAAGGGGAGGAGGTCCTGGGATGGCGGGTGGTGGAGCTTCCCGGCCACACCCTGGGGCAGGTGGGGCTTTTCCGGGAAGGCCTCCTGATCGCCGGGGATGCCTTAAGGGGCAAGGGCCTTCCCCCCAGGTTCATCAACGAGGACCCAGAGCTTACCAAGAAGACGGTGCGCAAGATCCTGGACCTGGGAGCAGAAACCGTCTACCTGGGCCATGGAGGGCCCCTCTCCCGCCAGGAGGTGGAGGCCTTGGCCCTTAAACTGGGGGTATGAGAAAAGTCCAAGTGGGCCTCCTAGCCCTCCTCTGGAGCCTGGGCGCCTTGGCCTGGGCCCAGGAGGTGGTGGTCTACCCCAGCTTCGCTGAGGTCAAGGAACCCGTGCTCCTTCCCCCTTCCGCCTGGGTCTATTTGGCCGGGGAAAAGCTTTCCCGCATGGCCCCGGGGTCCTTAAGGCTCCTTGGGGTGGAGGAAAAGGAGCGCATCTACCAGGGAACGACGGTCCTTTTCCGCTACCAGGGGGAAGGGCCCGCCACCCTGCGCTACCTTTACACCGGGCTTTCCGGGGAGGTCTTTTACACCCTGGAGGAGGGAAGGCTCACCCTCTGGGCCCGGCTCCGGCTGGAGGGAAGCCCCCTGGAAGCCAGAAAGCTCACCCTGCTCGCCGGGGAAGCCCCTCTTCTCGGGGTGGCCGAGGCCAAGGGGATACCCATGCGGGCCTTCGCCGAGGCTCCTTCGGGGGAAAGCCCCTTTGGCCTCTTCCGCTACCCCCTGCCCCCGGGCCGGCTGGAGCCCGGCACCACGGAGATTCCTGTCCTCAAGGCCCAGGTAAGCCCAACCCGGCTTCTTCGCTACCAAGGACCCTTCCGCACGGACAGGCTTCTGGCCCTGGAGCGGGGCTACCGCTTTAAGGCACCCTTCCCCCTGGCTCCGGGGAGCCTCGAGGTGGTGGAGGAAGGCTTCTTCCTGGGCCAGGCCCTGCTTCCCGCCACCCCTGAGGGAGAGGTGGCCGAGGTGTGGCTGGGGCGGGACCTCGAGGGCCGGCTGGAACGGACGGTGAGCCTGCTCCAGCAAAGCGAAAAGGAGGCCACCTACCGGGTGGAAACCCGCTTAAAAAACCCCTACCCCTACCCCATCGCCCTTCTCCTTTCGGAAACCTTCCCCCAGCCCTTCCGCCTGGACTTCCCCGAGGCCACCCATCTGCCCCAGGGCTACCGCCTGGAGGTCCCCCTTAAACCCGGGGAGGCCCTTACCCTGGTCTACCGCCTCACCCTTCCCCGCTAGGGACATCTGCCCCCACCCCCAGGCGGCATCCTGGAGGCATGAAGCCCGACCTTCACCGCTTCCCCCTCCTGGTGGCCTGGGAGATGACCCGGGCCTGCCTGCTCGCCTGCCAGCACTGCCGGGCCTCGGCGGTGCCCGACCCCTTACCCGGGGAGCTCACCACCGAGGAAGGCTTGAGGCTCTTGGAGGAGCTCGCCACCTACACCCCCAAGCCCATCCTCCTGCCCACGGGGGGCGATCCCCTGGCCCGGCCCGACCTCTTCCTCCTTTTGGAGGAGGCCAAACGCCTGGGCCTTAAGGTGGGGATCACCCCCGCCGTCACCCCCAGGCTCACCCGGGAGGTGGTGGAGCGCTTCAAGGAGCTTTCCGTGCACCAGATGGCCATCTCCCTGGACGGGGCGAGCCCCGAAAGCCACGATGGCTTCCGCGGAGTCCCGGGCACCTTCGCCCTGGCCCTACAGGCCCTGGAATGGGCCCGGGAGGTGGGCCTCATGACCCAGGTGAACACCACCGTGACCCGAAAGACCAAGGGGGAACTCCCCGGCATCGCCGAGATCCTGGCGGCCAAAGGGGTGGCCACCTGGGAGGTCTTCTTCCTGGTACCCGTGGGCCGGGGAGCGCTTTTAGAGCAACTCTCCCCCGAGGAATACGAGGAGGTGATGCACCTCCTTTACGATCTCTCCCGCCGCTACCCCTTCAAGGTGCGCACCACGGAAGGCCCCATGTTCCGCCGGGTGGCCCTGGAGCGCCGCAAGAAGGAAGGAGGGGAGGACGGGGCCCTGGTGGGGGAAGGCCGGGGGGTGCACCTCTCCGACGGCTTCGGCTTCGTCTTCGTTTCCTCCACGGGGGAGGTGTATCCTTCGGGGTTTCTTCCCCTCTCCGCCGGCAATGTGCGGGAGAAGCCCCTTCTGGAGATCTACCGAAATAGCCCCCTTTTCCTCGAGCTCCGCAACAAGGCCCTTCTAAAGGGCAAGTGCGGGGTCTGCGAGTACCGGGAGCTTTGCGGGGGAAGCCGGGCCCGGGCCTGGGCGGAAACCGGGGACCACCTGGCCGCCGACCCCCGCTGCGCCTACATCCCTAAGGGCCTAGGACAAATGCCCCTGGCCTAAGGGGAGCGGGGTTCCCCATAATGGAGCCATGAAGCGCCTCTTGCCCGCCTTGCTCTTCCTGGGCCTTCTGGCCCTTGGGCAAAGCCCCGGGGCCAAGCTCTACTCCGCCAACTGCCAAAGCTGCCACCAGGCCACGGGCCAGGGGGTCCCTGGAGCCTTCCCGCCCCTCACCCACCTGGACAAGGTGGTCCAGGCCAAGGGAGGCCGGGAGTACCTGATCCGGGTGGTCCTCTACGGCCTCCAGGGAAGCCTTACGGTGGAGGGCAAGACCTATAACGGGGTCATGCCCCCCTTCCGCCAGCTCAAGGACCAGGAGGTGGCCGACCTCCTGAACCACATCCTCACCACCTTCGCCAAGTCCAAGGCCAAGCCCATAAGCGCCGAGGAGGTGAAGGCGCAAAGGGCCAAGGCCCTTTCCCCCCAGGAGGTCCTCAAGTCCCGTCCCCCGGTCAAGTAGACCGGTGTACTCCCTCCCCCCGGGGCCTAAAGGCCCCGGGCACCTTTTCCTTAACCCTTGGCGGGGGATAATGGTCTTGCCGTGGAGCCTGGGTTCCACCTTCTCTACGCAAGGCGCCTGGCCTGGCGCCACCGGCTCCTCTTG
>NZ_BAAJPG010000006.1:0-230 GCF_057547025.1 Thermus sp. KWY1 | reverse complement strand
CGCCCGCCGGGAGGTCCTGGGGGGTGTGGGGCCCAAGGCCCGGGCAGAGGCGATGGCCCGGGCCAGGAAGCGGCTTAAGGAAGACCGGAAGGCCTTAGTGGCCCTGAGGGCTCGGGTGCGCCTGGCCAGGCGCCTGTTGGCCAAAGGGCCTGAGGGTTTCCAGACGGAGGAAGGCGAGAAGGCTACGGATCAGCAGGGGCAGGTAGAAGGCCAGGAGCACCAGGAAGAGC